>CAYNDE010000255.1:0-2841 GCA_964395535.1 uncultured Pirellulales bacterium | reverse complement strand
CGAGCTGGGAAATATATTCGGAGTAATCATCGTCGAGTGAGTTAATTCGTTCGAAGTCGTCGTTTTTTTCTGTTTCGATGTAATCGGCAGTGTCGGTCTGAGGATTATCATCCGTTCCGGCTTCGTCAGGAGATTGTTGTTCTGTTGGTTCTGCGATTTCGAGGACGGGATTGCTGTTCAGCTCCTGCTCGATTCTTTCCTGCAGTGCGAGGATTGGCAGTTGAAGGATTTCCATAGACTGAATCATATGAGGAGCGAGTTTCATCCGCTGCTCGAGTCTCATCTGGCCTGTCATCTGAAGCTTCATACACCTTCCTTACGATTTCTTATATGTTAAGCAAGTATTTTATATTATATCACAATTCGTGAAAAGAATGCGGTAATATTTGAGAGCAGATAAAAAAAGTTTATAAAAAAATGCTGCGGTTTCAGGATTCGGCGATTTGAGATTGCGAATAGTTTAGGATTACTGGAAATTTTGTCTGCCGGTTATCGCGTCTGTGAGGATTTTGGTGTTTGCGTATTCGATTGTTGAGCCGGAAGGCAGGCCTCGGGCAAGCCGTGTGATTTTGACGGAGGTGTTTTTCAATAGTGAGCTGATATAGAAAGCGGTGCCGTCGCCGGCCATGTTGGGATTTGTGGCCATAATGACTTCGCTGACTTTGCCGTCGCGGATCCTTTTTACTAAGCTTTCAATATTGAGGTCTTCTGCGTCGATTCCCTCGAGCGGAGCGATATGGCCGCCGAGGACGTGATAGACCCATTTGCAGGAGCCGGTTTTTTCGAGTGCGATTATGTCTTTCGGCTGTTCGACGACGCAGATGAGGGATTTGTCACGGCCGGGGTCGGAGCAGATTTGACAGACGGCTGATTCAGAGAGATTGTGACATATTTTGCAGGTTCTGGTTTTGTTTTTGACGTCACTTACGGCCTTTGCCAGTGTCATTGCATCGTCCTTGTTTGCTTTAAGGATGTGAAAGGCGAGTCTTTCTGCGGATTTCGGGCCTATACCGGGCAGCTTCCTGAATTCGGCGATTAGCCTGTTGAGACTTTCAGTATAGATATCAGCCATAAATTTTCCCTGTGTCGATTTCAAGAAAAAGTTTTCATAAATACTATATACACCAAAGGTGCTGGTGTCAATCGACAAGAGCAGAAGTTTGTATGGACAAGAAATGGTTGTTTTATATAATATTAATAAAATATTTTTTGGCGGAGAAGCCGGATGACGAAATATCATCTTATAGCGAAGATAGTTCTTTTAATTGTCGGTGTACAGGTATTAGTATTATTGATGAATTCCCTGTCGCTGGTTTTTGTTGTTCATCGTGAGTTATCTAATCCATATAGAACAATTCTGACTTTTAGCTTATTTATCATTTGTACGCTTTTAATTGTTTATTACGTAATTTTTAAAAATGACGGGCTGGCGAGCTGGATTGAAGGATTCATACTGGAAGGTGAGCCTATAGTAAGCGGTTTGTGGGTTATTGCATGTTTTCGAGCTGCAATGTTTTTTTGCGGAGCTATGATAATTGCACATAATATTGATTTTATTTGCAACATATTGTCATTTATTATTGAAATACCGGGGATGATAATATGTAAGGAGATATTTGATAAGGAATTCTTTTATTGGTTGTTTCACCCAGTCAGACGGAATCCTGTCGATTATTTTAAGTTAATCTTGGGGATATATTTGATATTAGGTGCACCACATATTGTGAAGGCACAGATAAAAAGATACGGTTATTATAAAAGTATGAAAAAGATATAACTTAGGAAAATGGTGTTTTAATTTTTTCAAGGATTGTGGATATGAATGACTTAAAGAAACTAACAAGGATCATATTAATAGGACTTGCGGTTTATGCTTTAGTGTGTATTGGTTTTAACCTTGTGATGTCGGCGGTTTATGCGATTGCAGGTATTTATAGTGATTTACCGATGCCAATCGGTGGAATCATAATCTCAATAAGTTTGTGGCTGATTTTTTCGGGATTAATTATGTATTTGCTGATTTATAAATCTAATTTTTGGTCAGAGAAAATTGTTAGCTCCGGGCAGGAAAATGAGCCGAAGATTGAGGTTTTTTGGGTTCCGGTAGCGTTCAGAATGGTTTCGATATTTTCAGGTATATTGTTTGTGTTCTTCATTGTTTCGAGGATGATATCGAGGATTGGTCCTTATATAGCTTATTATTTTTCTTCGCATGGAGAGAGAGATATTAATTTTAACTTTTACCAGTTTCTGACATGGATTATTTTTCTGGCTTTTGGGATATATTTCATTTTTGGAGCGCCTCATTTTGTCCGCTGGCAGGTGAAAAAGACGATGGAGCAATTTAAGGGCGGTTCTGAAACTGGGTTGCAGCAGAGCAGATAATATTGTGTGGATTATTGATTTTATGTCAGCTCTTCGATTTCGGTTATTGCGGCGCCGAGCTCGGTGAGGATGGTTTTGACAGCGGGGTGGTTCACGATTTCATTTTCCCTCTGTTTTGAGGAAAGAGTGCGGGCAGCGGCCAGGGCGGCAGGAGAGGAATCGGTATCGCCAAGCTCGAGATTTATCGTGACATCTTTTTTGAAATAATCGGATAAGATGTTTTTGATTTGCTCTGTCCGGCCGTTAGATTCGAACATTTTCTTCTGCAGCGATGCTGAGGCGTCAAAAGTGATTGTCAGGACATCATTTTCAAAGCTGGTGGGGACGGCCCGCGAGAGAAGACTCGTGGCGCCATTGCCGATTTTTCCGGCGAGAAGATTTAATAAAGCTCTCCAGTTGTTTTTCAGCGAGTCAATGTCACCAGGCTCAGGCAGGGAATACTGTTGTGCAGGCGGT
>CAYNDE010000254.1:0-2842 GCA_964395535.1 uncultured Pirellulales bacterium | reverse complement strand
AATTGAAAGAAAAGGACAATTTGCTGATATGACATTCACGGCTGATAAAAAGCTGCTCGATAATATGATACCCAAAGGCTCGGTCGCCGTTGATGGAATCTCACTGACGATAGCCAAACTTGACGATAACGGTTTTATAATAGCTTTGATACCGCAGACGCTTAAAAGTACAACACTGGGAGCGGCAAAAGTCGGTGATAAAGTAAATATCGAAACTGATGTAATAATAAAGACGATAAAGAAATACGTAGAGAAGTTTTTGCCGACAGAAGCTTTGAGCGTCGATAAGCTAAAGAATCTCGGATTTTAATTGAAAGATATGAACCATAATTTTAATAACAATTCGATAACAGAGCAGCCGGTGATAGGCATCACGATGGGCGACCCCGCGGGGATAGGCGCGGAGATTATCATCAAGGCGCTGGCTGAGCCCGAGATAAGAAAGGCTGCGAAGTTTATCATATTCGGAATGAACGAGCAGCTCTTGTTTGCAGCCGACAGGGCTGAGATTGAGCCTTTCTGGGGCAGATGCCAGCACGAAAAATTGAGCAGAGAATACCCTTATAAGGTTGTTGTTGCCGACTACGACGAATACTCGGTAGCGCCTTGGATAAAAGAGCCGAGCAGAGTCGCAGGTGAGGCGTCGGTCAGGTTCTGCCTCGATGCAATCGAGGCTGCGAAGGCAAAAATAATCGACGCGGTTGTTACCGCACCGATAAATAAGACCAGCTGGAAACTGGCAGATATTAAATGGCCCGGACATACAGAGATGTTCGCCGAAAAAACAAGGTCAAAACGAAAGGTGATGATGTTCGCAACAGACAGCCTGAAGCTTGCCCTTGCGACGATACACGAGGCTCTTTTCGAAGTGCGCCATAAATTTACAATCGGCTGTGTTTTTGAGCCGATAGATTTGCTCAACGATGCTCTCAAACAGTACTTTGACATTGAGAATCCGAAAATCGGCGTCGCAGCTTTGAATCCCCATGCAGGCGAGGACGGACGATTCGGCGATGAAGAGAAACGCATAATCACACCGGCGATAACTCTGGCTCAAACGCAGGGTATCGACTGTTACGGGCCTTACCCCGCTGATACACTTTTTCTGCGGGCGGTGCAGGGTGAATTCGACGGCGTGGTTGCAATGTATCACGACCAGGGTATGATACCTATAAAGCTTTTAGCGTTCGAGACTGCGGTTAATATCACAATCGGAATACCGATTATAAGAACGTCGCCCGCCCATGGGACGGCGTTTGACATCACAGGTAAAAATATCGCGAACCCGACCAGTATGAAAGCTGCGATTAGAACCGCGATAGATATGGTGATTCATAAAAGGAAGTTAGAACTGAGAACTGAGAAGTTAGAACTGAAAAACAGAAGTGAGTAAAACCACCGTTGCGTATCATCTTCTATAAATTACTTCACAATATTGTGTAACTGTGATAGGGGCAGGGTCGAGACATTTTCTGCCAGAGGATAACTCTCGTCGCCGGGGTAAATTACATAAGCCTTTTGCGGCTTGAGGTCTTCGAATGCATTCCAGAAACTTTTAGTCAGTTTTGGTGACAGCGAATATTTAAATTCAACCGCTATGGGCGGCTTGAGCTGTGTCGGCTGCAAGACAAGGTCAATCTCCGCTCCTGCTGCTGTCCGGTAGAAATTAGCTTTCCAGTGTTTCGGAATCAAAGCTGTTATCTGTTCAATCAAACAGCCCTCCCATGAAGCACCTGCCGACGGATGCCCTAACAATGAGTCTAAATCCGGAATACCCAAAAGGTAATGCAGCAATCCGCTGTCTCTTATATAAATTTTCGGAGATTTAACGAGACGCTTTTTTATATTGGTAAAGTAAGGCTGAATCTGGCGAATCATAAAAGTATCCTGCAATAAGTCGAGGTACTTTCTTGCTGAAGGCGGCGAAATCCCTAAGCTGTTTGCAATCTTGCTTGCGTTCCAGAGTTGACCGTGACAGTGAGAGAGCATCTGCCAGAACCTTAACAGCATAGAAGCCGGAATAGAGATGCCGAGCCCCGGTATGTCTCTTTCAAGATGAGTCCTGATAAAGTTTTCTCTCCAGGTAAAGGATGTTTCATCTGACTTTGCAAGAAAACTCCTCGGGAATCCACCTCGCAGCCATAGTTTTTCGAAGGTCTTTTGTTGCTCTGTGCCGCTGACTTCGGAGAGCAGAAAACCTGTAAGCTGGTGATAACAAACTCTTCCCGCAAGGCTTTCTGAAGATTGCCTTGATAAATCAGGTGATGCTGAGCCGAGTATTAAAAATCTGCCGTTTCTGGATTTTGAGTCAACAAGCGACCTTATTAAAGGAAATAGTTCCGGCTTTCTTTGTATTTCATCTATTATCACTAATCTGTCCGAATATTTTTCGAGATAAAGCTGGGGGTCCGAAAGCCTCTGAAGGTCTGAGGTCTTCTCCAGGTCAAGATACAAAGCATTCTTTAAGCTGGTTTCTTTTATCATTTTTGCAAGCGTGGTCTTGCCCACCTGCCGGGCTCCCAGAATGCCAACAACCGGAAAATCCCGCAGAGTTCCAGTTATATTGCTTGTAATTCTTCGTTTAATCATGCTTGTATTTTAAAACGGAACCTTTCAAATTGCAAGTAAGTATTTTTTTTATAGAATTGATGAGTTAATTTAGACCGATAATTATTCAGTTAAACTTGAGTAAAATCGGATTTATAATACTTCTAAGGTCAGAGGCCATTTTAATGCAGAATAAAACGAAAATTCAGGAACTTCTGGTATCAGCGGGGATACGGCCGAATAAGAGTCTCGGTCAGCATTTTCTTATCGACCTTAACCTAATGCGGCTTCTTTT
>CAYNDE010000253.1:0-2844 GCA_964395535.1 uncultured Pirellulales bacterium | reverse complement strand
TCTCCTCTGCACTGCCGGTCATAGGATAAAACGGGTACTGGTGAACGCTGAAATATAAAACCGTAGGGTCATCGTAAAACGCAGCCTGCGTCCCGTTACCGTGATGAACATCCCAGTCCACTATCAATATTTTTTCAAGTCCGCAGTGTTTTTGAATATATCTTGCTGCGATTGCAATATTATTAAAAATACAAAATCCCATCGCCTTATCCTTCAGTGCGTGATGTCCCGGCGGCCTTATCGCACAAAACGCATTTTCAATCTCACCAGCCATAATCGCATCTACAGCACCCAGAACACCGCCTGCCGCCTGCAGCGCAACTTCAAAAGAATCCCTGCATATCGGCACATCCATCGTATCTAAATATCCTGATTCCCTCTCGCAGCTTTCCCTGACTCGCTCTACGTATTCTTCTGTATGAATCGTCGTAATCCATTCCAAAGATGCCGGTTTCGGCTCAATTAAAAATAGCTTCGAATACAAACCCTTCTTTTTCAATCTTTCTATTATTGCCGTCAGCCTTTCCGGCCTTTCAGGATGGCCCGCCGGCATTGTATGCCTCAGGTATATGTCACCGTAAACAATTCCCGTCACCGCCTTTTTGGAATCTTTTTTTACCATAGCTTGTCTCTCTACTTTCTCATCACTTACATTTCTGACACATCGAAAGCCTATTGCATCATTGGCAAGGCAGGTATCGTCAAGAGAAATATCGCTTGAGCGGTAGCCGCTTCTGCAGGCCTCGCCGCTCGAATTCCACGCCCCGCCTCGTATCACTTTTTCCTTCCCCTCCGCCGGCCCTTTGGGATTCTCCCTTGGGCTTTTCTGGTAATAGTCTTTCGAATAAAAATCATTGCACCACTCCGCGACATTGCCGCACATATCATAAAGACCCCACTGGTTAGGCTGTTTTAATCCCACCAGATGTGTCTTGTCCGCTGAGTTTTTTGAATACCAGCCGTACTGCTCGAGCTTTCCCGCATTGTTTCCGAAAAAATATTTCGTGCTTGTCCCCGCCCGGCAGGCATATTCCCATTCAGCCTCTGTCGGCAGTCTGTAACCGTTCGCCTCGAAGTTACACTCCCAGCTTTGCTCGTCGTAACAGACCTCCAGGCCTTCCGCACGAGACCTCTCATTGCAATAAATGGCTGCATCGGTCCAGTTCACCTGCTCTACAGGCCGATTAGCATCCTTGAAATGCGATGGGTCGGATATCTTAAGCCTTTTAAATTGCTCCTGTGTCACCTCGCATCTGTCCATATAAAAAGAATCAATCCGCACCTTATGTACAGGTCCTTCATCAACCGATTCTGTGCTTCCCATCTCGAACCAGCCGCCCGGTATCTTCACCATCTTTATTCCACTGCTCGTTTCTATCACCTGCGGCTTATATTCGCTTTGACTATTTTTCCTGCAGCCGGAAAAAAACAAAAATACCGCAACGCATAATAAAAATATTTTTCTCGTGCGTGTAGCCATAAAGTTGCCTGCAAACTAAAGGAGATTCACAAAATGTTCACAGCCGGACTTTGCAATGATAGGCCTGTTTTATTATTTGTCAGTACCGGCCGTCTCTGAAAAAGCAGGAATCCAGTCGGGCTCCTTATTATCCTGACCGTCATCGGTAATCTGCACCCAGTTGCCGTCAAGGTCACTGACGCGTATATTCCAGCCCTGTGCTCTGCCCGCAACCTGCTGAGCTCCTTCGAAAGGCCCGTAACTAAAGGTAACATATTTACCGTCGGGTGACAAATCTATATGATAAAGCTTCATATCCATTGGGCAGCTAACAATACTTTTAATATTAAGCACTTTTGGCACACCATCTTCGAAAGAAAGCTCTCCCACACGCAGCAGCCAGTCGGTCTCACCCCACACCAGTTTTTTACCGTCTCTGCTCACATCAGGCCTGCACCCACGCACTCCCCAGTTCTCCAGGTCAAATATCCGCGTCCCGTCAGCCTCGAAAGCTATTATTGTATCGCTGATTTCCTCTGCTCCCTGTGTCGCCGCAAAAAACCATTTCCCGTCAGGCGACCAGCAAAGAGCATAAAGGTGTTCCAATTTGCTATTCGGATGTCTCTTGTATTTGCCTGTCTGCAAATCATAAATTATAACCTCGGACGTGGCGTACGGCCTTGTCGTATAACGGTCATACTCTCCTTTTAAATATGCAATGCTTTTACTATCGGGTCCCCAGCAGGGCTGTCTCGCATTCGAAGCAATCTTTACCCGGTTACTGCCGTCTATATTCATATAATAAACATTGCGGACCTTTCCCCTTCTCGTCATCTCATCGGCTACGAAACATATCTTGGTCCCATCTGGTGATGCATGTGCATACATCTCATCAACATCAGGCGTATTAGTAATATTGACTGCATCTGAACCGTCGGCTTTTGAAATGACTAATTCCCAGTTATATCTGCCCTCCGTTAATCGGTAGGTTTCGTGAATAATCTTGTAGGGTATCTTTTTAACATCTATTTTAGGTTCATCTTGATATCCAAAATCAGTCCCTTCCGATGCCTGCAATACCGCAGATATAACCAACAAAAAACCGATTAACCATCCTGCTGAAATAATATTTGCTAAAAACCTTTTCATCAACATTGAATTCTTTACTCACATAAGTTCATAATCTTAATTACACTTAAGGATTATCAAAAGAATAATGATACACAAAATATCGGCCGATTTCAATACCATTCGCTTTTACTGCTCTGACTTCGCTTCCGGCTGAATCTTCTTAAGATGCTTGTCAAAAAACTCTTTCGTCAGTCTCGGGACGTTCGGGTCCCTGAATCCCCCGTGTCCACCACCCTTGACAACATAAAACTCAA
>CAYNDE010000252.1:0-2866 GCA_964395535.1 uncultured Pirellulales bacterium | reverse complement strand
GCCAGTTTTGCTATGGGGATAATGACGACCGTCAATACGTTCGTCAGCCAATGCCTCGGAAGAAGGGCAAAGAAAGACTGCTCGAACTATTTTTGGCAGGCGGTTTATATGGGTCTTCTGTATTCTGCGATAACGTTTTCGCTGATGTGGCCGAACGCAAGCCGGATTTTTAGGATGATGGCACAGCCGGAATCGATTATCAGCCTTGAGGTTACGTATTTTCGGATAATGATTTTATCCCAGTTTGTAGTAATAATAATGTGGGCAACGAACCATTTTTTTATGGGCATCCATCGGCCTGTAATAGCTATGTACACAGCTGTCATAAGCCAGGTCGTCAATGTGATAGCAAACTATGTGTTGATTTTCGGCAAGTTCGGTTTTCCCGAAATGGGTCTTGCTGGAGCAGGCTGGGGGACACTGCTCGGCTCCGTCGTCGGGGCTGGATTGCGTTTGTCTGTCTTTCTGGGCAAAGGTATTAACAGCGAATTTGCGAGCAGAAGCAGCCTGAAAATTGATTTCACAAAGATGCTGAGTCTGCTAAAAATCGGCTCGGCTGCCGGTTTTGCATTTATGATAAACACGGCTTTTCTGGGAGCGATACTGTTCAGGCTGATAGGCAGGTTCGGCACGGAAGCTTTAGCGGCGACAAGTGCGGTATATTCCTGTACGGCGCTTTCGTTTATGCCGGCCGTCGGCGTAAGTATCGCACTGACCGCTGCCGTGGGTAAATCGATTGGAAAGAAACGAAAAGACATCGCCGTTAAGCAGACAAGTGTATGTCTTAAGATATCATTTTTGTATATGGGAATAGTCGGGACACTTTTCTTCATATTCAGAGAACAGATAATAGCGGCCTGGAAGCTCGGCGAGACGGCAACGGATATCGGGGCGAAGATATTAATATGTGCCGCCATATTTCAGGTATTTGATGCAGCCGTTTTGACGTACAGCGGCGCTCTTCGCGGAGCCGGTGACACATTATGGCTCGGCTTTATCTCGGCTGTCGGTGCCATATTAGTGCTTGGCGGAGGCGGCTGGCTGACTGTAGCGCTTTTCCCAAATCTCGGAGCGATAGGACCCTGGATAGCCTATACGGTTCACATTATAATTGTTGGAATAGCAGACCGATGGCGATTTAAAAGCAACAAGTGGATGCGCATAGATTTATTCAAGCGCATGCCGGCCGGTCTGCCAACGGAAATTGAGCCGCTTATTGAGTAGAACAACAAGCCGATTTTGACGATAATATCTAACAGAGCAGATGAAAAAACTGATAATAACAATACTGTTTTTTATCTCGTTACAGCCGGTCCTTGCCGGGTACGAGCCGCTTGCGAACGAAAATAAGGACGGCTTATACGCAAAATCGATTTCACAGGTGCTTAGATTAGAGCCTGAGCAGATAGATATAGGCACAGCCGCACTGATTGTCTCGGAGCAGTGGAGTGACATGGTTGCCGGCCGACGGTGTCAGGAGCAGCTGGACGAGATGGCTTACGAGATTCGCGACCGGCTTAAGGCTGAAAAATTGCCGACAAACTATCAGGCTATCCCTGTAATAAATGAGTATCTGTTTGATAAGCTTGGCTTCGAGGCGGTGCAGCAGGCAGATGACCCGAACGATTTGTTTTTGCACTCGGTCTTGAAAAACAAGCGCGGATATTGCCTGAGCCTGTCCATTCTTTATCTGGCTATAGCTGAAAGATTGGGCCTGCCTTTATACGGCGTAGTTGTGCCGGGGCACTTTTTTATCAGGTATGATGACGGCGAGGTCAGATTCAATATTGAAACGACAAGTAAAGGCGGCAGTGCTCCGGACGAGCATTACATAGATAAATTCAATGTACCTGAGCATAGAGAAAACAGCATTTATATGCTCAACTTAAATCCGCTCCAGACCATTGGGTGTTTTTTCAACAATCTCGGAAACAGCTATCTTGCCGTCGGCAATACAGCCCAGGCACAGCTCGCTCTCGAAAAGGCGGTAAGAATAAATCCGACACTGGTCGAGTCGAGAACAAATCTCGGCAACATCTATCTGCAGGCAGACAGGCTCGACGACGCCATATCTGAGTACAAGTATTCTCTCAGGTTCAACAGGGACGATGCCGGAACACACAACAATCTCGGTAATGCTTACGCAAAAAAAGGGCAGTTAAATGATGCAGCTGCGGAGTATTCTTCAGCAATCAGGCTGGATTCGAAATTTGTCGATGCTTATAAAAACCTGGCAATCATATATTGCGAGCAAAAATTTTATACAAAAGCGATAGCAAAATTACAGCAGGCACTAATCATAGACCCGGAAAATTACGAGCTGTACCTGCAGCTTGGTGAGGTTTACAGAAAGAAACAGGATTTCAATCAGGCTGTAATCGAGTACAAAAAGGCACTCGCATATAAGCGCGACAGCTCCGAGGCGTATCTTGGACTCGGCCTTTGCTATAAGGAATTGGGATTAATCGACGAAGAGATTGCAGCATATAACAATGCCCTGGCCATCGAACCGCAAATGACTGCTGCCCTGACAAATCTCGGCAACGCCTATTTCGGAAAGCAAAACTTTGATGAAGCTATTATGCTATATAAACAGGCACTGGCGCTGAGTCCAAACGAAGCACTGCTTTATTACAATCTGGGTGCCGCATATTCGAACAAAGAAGATTTTATACAGGCAAAAGACGCTTACTTAAAGGCCGTCGAGATTACCCCCGACCTCGGCGACGCTCATTACGGCCTGGCTTACTGCTTTTATAATATAAAAGATTACGAATCTTCGTGGAAACATTTGAAAATCGCAGAGAAGCTCGGCGTTGAAATTGACAAACAGCTTATGAAGGCAGTTCAGAAAGAAGTAAAATAA
>CAYNDE010000251.1:0-2866 GCA_964395535.1 uncultured Pirellulales bacterium | reverse complement strand
TCTTTAATTTGCGAAAGTTACAAATGAAAACACAGGCTGACAAAGCTTATCAGAAGTGTATTAATCCCGACTGCGGCGCCGAGTTCGACGTAATGCAAGTGCTTTTTAAATGCCCAAAATGCGGCGAGCTGCTCGATGCAAAATACAACTGGGACAAAATCCACATTCCGAAAAAAATGTCCGAATTCGCAAAACGCTGGGCCACCAGAAACAACCCGCTCGATTTCTCCGGCGTCTGGCGGTTCAGAGAGCTATTGGACTTCTGCGACGACAAATACAGGGTAACAATCGGTGAAGGCCAGACGATTCTTCAGCAAAATGACGGCGTCGCAAAATACGTTAATATGAAACCAGGCTGTCTTTTTCTCGAATATGAAGGACTGAATCCTTCCGGCTCTTTCAAGGACAATGGTATGTCCGCTGCTTTCAGCCACGCTATAATGACAAATGCGAAGACCTGCGCCTGCGCATCGACCGGTAACACTTCGGCATCTATGACACTATACGGCCATCATTGCGGCCTGAAATCCATCGTCTTCGTCGGCTCCGGAAGAATCGCTTTCGGCAAACTCAGCCAGGCTATGGACTACGGTGCGAAGACCTTCCAGATACGAGGCGATTTCGATGACTGTATGAAACAGGTCCAGAGCGTCTGCACCGAGCTCGGTCTATATCTATTCAATTCTCTCAATCCATTCCGCCTTGAGGGACAAAAGACAATTATGTACAGAATCATCGAAGGCCTGAACTGGGATGTGCCCGACTGGATTATCGTTCCAGGCGGCAATCTCGGAAACTCAAGCGCATTCGGCAAGGCTTTCGGCGAGCTTAAAGAGCTCGGCCTGATTAAAAAAATCCCCAGAATCGCTATAATCAACTCGACCGGCGCCGACACACTCACGCATCTTGTCAATGTCAAAAAGCTCACCTGGAACAACGGCTCCGTCAACCAGAAAATTATTGATGATTACTATGCTGAGCTGACCGCGAAAAATTTCTCACCGCACACCATAGCCTCAGCTATCGAAATCTCAAGGCCGGTAAACCTAAAAAAATGCCTTCGCACAATCGACATCTGCAACGGCCTGGTAATGGCCGTTCCCGACGAGGAAATAAAAGATGCAAAGGCCATAATCGGCAAATACGGACTCGGCTGTGAGCCGGCCTCGGCTGCCACCATCGCCGGCCTCAAACATCTCGTCGCCGACGGCGTCATTGCAAATAACGAAAGGGTCGCCTGCGTCCTCACCGGCCATCTGCTGAAAGACCCCAACCTGACCGTAAACTATCACAAAGAAAAAGAAGGAAAATTCTCCAACCCGCCAATCGAAGTACCAAATGACCTCGAACAAATAATCAAGCTGATTAATATAACTTAGCTTCTCGCCAACTTAATCCGGCTGCTGCTAATACTTCTTCTGATTTCTCTTACCCAAAACAATGTGTGAATATTTGTTAACCTCATCAGCCAGTTCGTCCACATTTCCCTTCCAATCCCGGCCCGCATACGATTCGATAAATACCCTAAAAAGCGGCTTGTCGAAATATTTATCAAGCATACTGTACTTAAACCTGCCAAGATTACGAATCTGCTTCTTACGGTTAGTAACACTCTGCTGCATCCTGTGAAGGTCAATAATTGAAAAATCGAACCTGTCGTTTTGCCTACTAACATTCAGATATATATGCCAGACGTATAAATCCGGAAAATTTATTCCCGCATCGTGTATCTTACGAACGAATTCGCCGAGCTCAGCCATCAACTCTTCTTTTTTCTGCCGGCTTATCTTGTCCCAGTTCTCCGCGACAAAATCCGTCAGGCACTGCCCTTCTATGCTTTCACTCACAAAAAAAGATTTTCTCTCAATGCCCAATATCGTCTTCTCACCGAAGCATACCGGCTTATATGTACCTACGTCTTTACTTAAAAGAAAATTTGCATTCTCCCACTCCACGGCAGCCTGCGAAAGTATTTTGCCAAAATTTATATATGAACTGAGTGTATCCTTAAAATGAAGATAATTAAATCGCTTAATGAAAACTGTTGCAGCAACTATTTTTCTTTCGATTGTCAGGCTTTGAACATTCCTTTTGCCTTTTTCATTTATTCTTTCGCCACTCCTGTATTTAAAAAAGCTGTTGAAACTATCGAATCCACTTTCAGCGAAATCCTCCTGCCAGCCTTCTGCGAAAACAACTTTTTCCAAACTTATGTCCCTTTCCCTTTTCAAAGCTGGCCGTAATGGACTAACTTTATCCCTAAGTCTGAAAACTGCCGCTTAGCCCTGTCATCGCAAAGACCCTTCAGCTCCGCCTCTCTTTGCAGACCTGTCTGGCTATCAAAAACATCACTATTAACCGCAGGATGTGTCATTACCTCCGTCACATCAGCATAATTATACAACGCAGCCGCCTTAAAAAAGTTCACATCAATCCTGCCCGTATGCGCTATCCCGATAAATGCTCCGCTCTTCAAAAAATCCTTATTCTGAAAACGATTTATCCTCGCCAGCACACGATAAAACCTCGCCTTTCCCTTGCCTCTGTCACTCGACATAGGCCAGGGCTTTCCGCTTACCTGTCTCGGCTCATATACCCATCGTATCGCACCTATCTTAAAATGCGATGCCAGTCTGCACACTATCGAAAACAACCCGGGAAAACTATGAATATGATAATGCGAATCCAGATGCGTCGGCTGTATCCCTCTGTCCACCAGCCATTGTATCTGCGCACCAAGCTCCGCCGCAGCAGCCCTTCTCACCTCAGCACTGCACATCGATAAAACAAAAAGCTTCAGTTTTGATAATCCGAACTCTCCGTCTCTGTTCAAAAGACACTTCACAACCGGCTCTTTACATATCGG
>CAYNDE010000250.1:0-2894 GCA_964395535.1 uncultured Pirellulales bacterium | reverse complement strand
TATAAGAAGGGATTGCTTTATCATTTTGTAGAACTGGCAAAGAGATTCAAACAAAGAGGTCACCACATTATTATACTCTCAAGCCCTGATGAGCAGGTTCCAGGATTAATCGAGCAGTTGAGACAAAACGATATTCCGTTATATGAGTCTAACTACATCGACCAAAAATCAATAAAGGGCATTTTCAAAGGTGCAGAGGAAATCAAAAAAATTGTAATCGATGAGGACATCCAAATAATTCAGGCAAACGGCTTTTATCATTTAATAAAAAGCTATCTGGCGTTAAAAAACACATCCCTCGCAGACAAAGTTATTATAGCCACCTATATACACTCCGTACGTCACGGTTCGTGGCTGGAAATCCCCACAAGAATAATCGGCAGCAGACTGCTGAACAGATTTACAACAATAGCAATACCCGTATCAGAACAGGAAAGAGCAAAAATGATTCATTTCGGGCTGAATGCGGACAAAGCAGTAACCGTTTATAACGCTATAGATTTTGAAACTCTCGAAAAAAGCGCGGTAAATCAGGATGACAGCTTAATAAGAAAAATCGGCCTTAAAAATACAAACGCCTTAACAGTAGCCTATTTTGCCAATTTAATCCCAAGAAAGGGACATAAATATTTTCTCTATGCCGCCAAAGAGGTGCTTAAAACTTTTCCAAAAGCACAATTTTTACTTGTCGGTGACGGCACATACAGAAACAGGCTTGAAGCGCTAATCCGGAAACTGCAAATATCACAAAATGTTGCAATCACAGGCTGGCTTGAAAGTAAACTCATAAGCCTTATTCTTGCTAATATTGATATAGCTGTTGTTGCCTCTCTCAGCGAAACCTTCTGTTATGCGATTATCGAGCCGATGGCTGCCGGTGTCCCTGTAATAACAACTCCCGTAGGTGTGGCACCGGAAGTAATCGAAAACAAAAAAACAGGAATGCTTATACCGCCTAAAAACCCAAAAGCCATAGCTGATTCAATCATATATCTTTTAAGAAACAGACAAACAGCAAAACAGATGGGGCTTGCCGGCAAAGAAATTGTTAATAGTAAATTCAACATAGATACAATTATAAGCATGCTTGAACAACTGTATTTGGGCGCATTGTGCGATAAGGCAAAAAATCCGATAACAGGCCAAAATCCAGCGAACCAGCCTGTCTGCCCCTGTAAAAAGCAAACAATATCTGTCGGTCAAAATCTCTCCGAGTAAAAAAGTGCATTTTAAATACAAAGGACAAACAAGAAACTGGAACGCCTGCGATTACAATAACTTTATATCACGATACCAAACCGCTATCGAGGCAAATATGCTGCAAAAACTGTTTCCTGAAAAAATCGATCCAGTAATTGATGCAGACTGCGGCACGGACAGGTTTATCGAACTGCTTATCGCAGGAAGCAGCTCAAAACAAATGAACGTATCAAAGCAATAAGGTCAATATTTATGAATCTTGCGATTAATGCACTTTCAGCGAGACAAGGAGGCGGGCAAATATATTTGTCCAATATACTCCGGTATGCTTACAAATATCCGGATATTCGGTTTTATGTTCTCACAACGCGTGAATTTGCACATCTTTTTAATTTTGACTGCGTCAACACAATAATGTGCAATATTTCTTCAAATAATATTTTATCCCGGATGTTCTGGGAGAAAATTGCCCTTGCGAAGCTTCTTGAAGAATTCAAGATTGATCTGGTTTTTTGCCCCGGAGGGACAATAAATTTTACACCTCCAAAAGGATGCAGGACAGCGGTGACATTTCAGAATATGCTTATCCTCGACAAAGAAGGCAGACGCAAATACCCCATCGGTTATACAAGATTCAGACTGGCAATGCTGGAAAAATTAACAAAAAAAAGTTTTCAAAAAGCTGACCAGGTCATATTTCTTTCCGAATACGCTAAAAAAGTCACCGATGAGATTTTGCCTGACCGAAAGGGACAATCCGTAATAATTCCGCACGGTCTCGATGAGAGCTTCAGGACAGCTAATAAAACCGACATACCACGCTGCAGTCAACTGCCTGAAGGCGAATATTTGCTTTATGTATCCGTGATTCATAACTTTAAATCTCAAATCGAGGTAGTCCGTGCTTATAATATTTTATGCAACAGGCGCAAAACAGAAGAAAAGCTGCTTTTCGTCGGCCCTGTTTACAAAAGATATGAGAAACTTCTCCGCCGCGAAATAAATAAATTTTCCCTCCAGGACAAAGTCAAAATCATCGGCCCAATTCCATATTCCGATATGCCGTCAGTATATCATTATGCAAAAGCTCACATTTTTGCGTCAACCTGCGAGAACTGTCCGAATGTTGTGATTGAAAGCCTGGGTTCGGGTCGGCCAATGTTTTTATCGAATATAAGGCCGATGCCGGAAACCGCAGGCTCTGCGGCGATATACTTTAACCCATATAATCCGGAACAACTGGCCGGTCTGCTGCTTAAATACATAGATGATGAAAAATTTATGACTCAGGTCGCCCAAAAAGCCTTCCAAAAAAGCCTGTGCTATGATTGGTCAATAACCGCTGACCAAACCTTCGATGCCTTCCGCAATTTATTCAACTACCAAACAAAACCACAGGAAATTGAAAGAGAAATTTACCAGAAAATATGAGCAAAACCACAAAAATTCTCGACAGATACCTGTACCCTGACTATCAGGACAACTGGGACATCCATCTTTTCGAAGAAAGAATAAGTAAATACCTTAATCCCGAGTGTACAGTTCTCGACCTCGGTGCAGGTGCGGGTAAAACCAGCCTCAATATAAGAGGGCAGGCATCATTAGTATGCGGTGTTGACCTCGACGAACGAGTCCTTCAAAATCCATATCTCGATGAAGCAAAAATCGCTTCGGCTGAATCAATACCTTATGCT
>CAYNDE010000249.1:0-2895 GCA_964395535.1 uncultured Pirellulales bacterium | reverse complement strand
CCATAGCGACAAATATCGCCGAACAAAACAGACGCACCACTATAAAAAAAGGCTCGGTTTCCATCGATACGGTAGAACACTGTATGGCAGCTATAAATGCGCTCGAGATTGATAACCTGATTGTGGAAGTTGACGGCCCGGAGATGCCCGACCCTACCTGCAGCAGTGAGGAATATTACAAGGTGCTAAAAAAGGCAGGTCTGAACGAGCAGGCGGCAAATCGAAAGGAATTCACTATCAGTGAGCTTATCTCGATAAACGACGGCGATGCTTCAATATACGCACTGCCGTATGCCGATGACGGCCTGAATATCACCTACGACCTTGATTACAGCGGGCATACCGGTATAGGCAGACAGATTTTTTCCTGCCGAATCACGCCTGATGGTTTCGAAAAAAACCTTGCACCTGCCCGGACGTTTTTGCTTGAGGCTGAAGCGAAACAATTTCAGGCCAAGGGAATGGGTACACATCTCAGCCCGAAGGATATTCTTGTAATAAACTCGGACGGACCTATCAAAAACAGCTTCAACTTTCCGAACGAATGCGTCAGGCACAAAATAGTCGATTTACTCGGCGACCTTGCCCTCGTCGGAAGAGCTCTGAAGGGAAGGATAGTCGCCTATAAAAGCGGACATTCCCTTAACCAACGGCTCGTAAAAAAGCTGTTCGAAGCGGCTGAAGCGGCAGAAAGAATCCACAAAACCGGAACCGATGCAATCCTCGATATCCGTCAAATTGCAAAAATCCTGCCCCACAGATTTCCATTCCTGCTCGTTGATAAAGTAGTCGAAATCGAAGGCGATAAGCGCATAAAGGCAATAAAAAACGTCAGCTTCAACGAGCAGTTCTTCCAGGGCCACTTTCCGGGCACCCCTATTATGCCGGGCGTGCTAATCGTCGAAGCAATGGCTCAGGTATCCGGATTACTGTTTGCCCAGACACTCGAACATACCGGTAAACTTGCTGTTATACTCGGAATGGACGGTGTAAAACTGCGTAAGACGGTTGTCCCCGGCGACCAGCTTATCCTGACGGCAGAAACTCTTCGGTCAAGAAAAAGAACCGCCCAATGCAAATGCAGGGCAATGGTCGGCAATGTACTTGTCGCCGAAGCTGAGATTAAATTTATGCTCGTTGACAACGAGAAAGTATGAAAAAGCCGGCAATCACAAAATAAGGAGAAAAATAGACCGGTGGAAAAAATACAGGCTGAACGAAAAATCACAGTACATCCGAGTGCAGCAGTGGCAAGTGACGTGCAACTCGCTGAAGGTGTCAAAATCGGTCCGAACTGCGTTATCGAAAGCGGCTGTTCAATCGGGGCCGACAGTGTGCTTATAGCAAATGTCTATATCGGCAAAAACGTCAGTATCGGCAAAAACAATTACTTACATCCCAACTGCTCGCTCGGAGGCCCGCCACAACTGCTTGGCTCAAATCCGGATGACAGTTTCGGCAGAATCACAATCGGTGACGGAAACACAATACGTGAGCAGGCAACCATACACCCAAGTATACACGCAGACAAATTCACAAAAATAGGAGATAACAACTTAATTATGGTAGGCGTGCACATCGGACACGACTGTACTCTGGAGGACAACCTTGTGCTGAGTAATTTCTCTCAGATAAGCGGTCATTGCAGGATTGAGACCGGCGTCTGGTTCAGCGGGATGGTATTGCTCCATCAGTTTATCACTATCGGGAAATGGTGCTATGCAGCAGGAATGGCAGGTATTAACCACGATATACCGCCGTTTGTTATCGTCAGCGGACACTATCCACCGCTCGTGCGAGGCGTTAACAAACGCGGCCTGAAAAGAGCTGGACTGGATGAACAGCAGCAGCAAAATATCTGCGACGCTTACATAGCATTATACCGAAACGGCAGGCCTTTGCTGGAAAACGCCAAAGAGCTTGCCGCTGAAGATAACCTCGATGAAAATGTCCGGGCAATGGTCGATGCAATAATAAAAAGCAGCAAGCACCGTTTCGGCAGATATCTCGAACTGTTCAGAGATTAAAAAGAGCAAATCCTTTTAATAACAGAAGATAGTATGGACAAATTACGCACAGCCGTCATAGGCGCAGGCAAAATGGGACAGATTCACGCGAAAGTGTATGCGTCCCTGCCGCAAAGTGAACTAACCGCAATAATCGATACCGATTACAAAAAAGCCAGGAAACTTGCTAAAAAATACAAATGCTCGGCTTTCAAAGAGCCGGTCGATATTTTAGATAAGGTCGATGCCGTAACCATAGCAACACCCACAATAACACATTTCGAGCTGGCAAAACTGTTTATCGAAAAATCAATACCGGTCCTGATAGAAAAACCGCTAGCGGCGAGCGTGGAAGAAGGTGAAAAAATCGTCGAACTGGCAAAAGAAAAAAACTGCGTGGTCGCTGTCGGGCATTCGGAACGCTGCAACCCGGTTGTGCAGGCAATAAAACGGCTTGATATCGAGCCTAAATTCATCGAGTCCACCCGCATCAGCCCGTACCCTTTTCGCTCAACAGACGTGGGCGTCGTGCTCGATGTGATGATTCACGATATAGATATCATTCTCTCGCTGGCGAGAAGCAAGGTCAAAGAAGTCAATGCGGTGGGCGTTAACGTAATTGACGAGGCTGAGGATATATGCAACGCGCGGATTGTTTTCGAGAGCGGCTGTATCGCAAACATCACGGCTTCAAGACTGGCACTGAAAACCGAAAGGAAGGTAAGAGTATTCAGCAAACAGGCGTATCTGAGCCTGGATTATTTCAAGAAAACGGGCACCATTATCAGGGCTGCTGAGAATATCGATGTGGTCGAAAAAATCAGAGAGCTTAAGAAGAAAGGCAAATTCGGTCTGCTCACAGCCGACTGGACTTCCCTATTGAAAATTG
>CAYNDE010000248.1:0-2901 GCA_964395535.1 uncultured Pirellulales bacterium | reverse complement strand
GCCCAAAATTGGCTTTGTTTTTCACAAAAAATTGCCGTAAAATGGCTGACAATATAATGAAAAAATCGCTGTTAAGAATTAAGGAGAAAGGATTATGAAAATGATTAGACATTTATGTTTGGCACTGTCAATGCTCATTTTGGTTGTCGGCTGTCTTATGGCTGAATTGCATTCGGCCCAGGCTGCTGAGACTTCGAAAAGTATGCAGGCACGGATAAAAATCGATATCGAGCGGACAATCGGCCAGGTCAACAAAAACATATACGGTAATTTTGTAGAGCATTTGGGGCGGTGCGTTTACGGCGGAATCTACGACCCTGATTCGCAGCACGCTGATGAGAACGGTTTTCGCAAGGATGTAATTGAGGCTGTAAAGGAGCTGAACGTAACTATTACACGTTATCCGGGAGGCAATTTCGTCTCCAATTATCATTGGCTGGACAGCGTAGGACCTGAAAGGACGCCGAGAATGGAGCTTGCCTGGGCCAGGCTGGAAACGAACAAATTCGGGACAAACGAATTTGTGGAATTTGCCAAAAAGGTCAATACGGAACCGTATTTTGCTGTCAATATGGGTACCGGCACTATCGAAGAGGCACAGCGATGGGTGGAATACTGCAATATCAAAGAAGGGCCGTACTTTGCGGAACTGCGACGCAAGCACGGATATCCCGAGCCGCATAATGTTATGTACTGGAGTCTCGGCAATGAGATGGACGGCTATTGGCAGATGGGGCATTTGAATGCCGAGGACTACTGCAAGAAGGCCCGCGAGGCGGCGAAGCTGATGAGGCTTACATCACCTGGTATTAAGTTAATTGCCGCAGGCTCGTCAAACTACCGAGCAGGCGCCGACCCCGACTATTGGAACGGCACAATATTGCATGAGTTAAGAGACGTCATAGATTATATTGCCCTTCATATCTATGTGGGTAATCCTGATGATAATTATTATAACTTTCTGGCCACTCCGCTTGTTATGGAGCAGCGTACGAAAGTGGTCAGAGGTATGATTGATAAGGAAATGGTGCATGCGGACCGCGGCGACCGCGACCCGGTTTATATTGCCTGGGACGAGTATAACGTATGGTACCGAGCAAGGACCGGAGCGGCAAAGCGGGGCGAGCGGGCTTTGGAAGAGCACTACAACCTGGAAGACGCATTGGTAATCTCAGGCTTTCTAAATGCTTTTGTTCGTAACGCGGACATCGTGAAAATGGCTAATATGGCCCAATTAGTCAATGTAATAGCTCCCATTTTCACTAATGAAGAGACGCTTTTTAAACAGACCATCTATTATCCTCTGCAACTGTTCTCGCAGAATGTTCACGGCACGTCGCTGGATGTGTTCGTGGATTGTCCGACTTATGACACTGAGCAGTTCTTTCTCGGATTAGGCGAGACTACGACCGTTCAAAAGGATGTACCTTACCTTGATGTATCAGCGGTCAATAATAATGGCGAGGTGGTGATTTGCGTTCTCAATCGGCATAAAGATAAGGCAATCAGGACGGAAATAATTTCTCAGCAAGGCCGGTTCACAGGCAAATTTAAGGTCTTTGAGGTGAATGGGCCGGACGTCAAGGCTGTCAATGACTTTGGTAAAGAGCCGGTAAAGACAGTACAAAAAGCTGATATTGATACATCGCCAGAGAGCTTTTCTTATTCATTTCCGCCCCATTCTTTTACTCTTATGAAAGGAGCAATCAAGCGATAAGCAGGATATTAATAGATATACATAGAGCAGAAAGGTGGCGTACATTAAGCTGAGAATATCGACGGCAGGGGATTTTAGTGTAGTTTTATTGCAAGCCCCCTCAGCGGTTTATAGAAGGGGGTGTGTATAGTGTGCTGACTTTTTATTAGTTATTAGTAACGGTTAGTTTGCCGTCTGGGGCTGTTTATGGTTTTGTTCTGATTCTTTGAGCGGCTGAGGGTCAGCAACCTTTCTATATCCGAGAGCTTTGATAACCTCAAGTACTTCAGTCCAGGTTGGAAAGGGCCTGTCATTTTTTCTTTTGTATTCGTCGATTGCCATCAGGAATTCGACTTGCTCATCGGTCATATATCCCTCCTCTGCTGATTTTCGGTCGTCGGACCTTCGCCGGCCGGGACCGCGACGACGGTCAAGTCCCAAGCGTCTGTCAACAACGCTGCCTCTGCGGTCTTCGCCGTTTCTTCTTTCTGTAAAATTTTGTTCGCCCATTTTTACTCCGTTTTATATTTGGTAAATTACGATAAATCCGAGCAAAGGATAGAAACATTTGTTGTCATAATCTGTTGCTCAGATTTTTTTAGCTTTTGATTAAAAGTTATCATCAAAGGGTTCAGATGCGAATTCGTCTTCTTCATCGATGCCGAGTTCGTAAAGGTCATCGTATGCATCCTGTGATTCGACAATGACGTGAGCTTCGTCAGCGTAATCTTCCGGGACCATAACAGCGATGGTTTTTTTCCCGCCTGTTTGGATATCTTCCCGCTGCTTTATCATAACGGGGATTTCATTGTTTTTTAATAAGGTCTCATAGTCTTTTGCGTGTTCAAGGTCTTCTGCATAAGCGACGACGATAAGCTCCTTGAGGTCTGTCGGGCTTTTTTTGTTTTTTCTGCGTTTAGTCATATTCCTTCTCCAGCAATATGTCCGATTTTTCCGGACAGAAATTTTGTCTTTCGCGTAGGTTATTTTCGTCAAGGTCATAGCCTGAAATTATAAAAAATTTGTTTTGGGGTAAAAATTTGGCAACAGGTTTTCGGCTGGAGTGGTTATTCTTTGTGTACAGGGGCATTTGGAGGCGAAAAAATTTATGATTTAAGCTTATTTTTTTGTTGCAAAGGGGTTGATATTCCTGTAATAACGGCCGGTAATAAAGTGGCGTTTTTTATGGAAAAGGTATTTTCGTA
>CAYNDE010000247.1:0-2910 GCA_964395535.1 uncultured Pirellulales bacterium | reverse complement strand
GCATAAAAAAGGAGATTCGAAGAGGCCTTGCAGAACAGATAAAAGCAAGGCAAACAGCGAGAGAGGCAGTCAGATTCAACGAGGATGAATACGAAAAGGTCGAGCTGGCCGGCCAGATTGAAACAGAGATGCTCGAGGCGGCCAAGACACTTGATTTCGAGAAGGCAGCAGTTTTGCGAGACCAGTTGAAAGAATTGAAAGAGCTGCCGGAATTTATTCTGATAGATTCCAAGGAGAAAAAAAGGCTGGCCAAAAAAAGACGAAATGAAAGATTTATGCATAAGAAGTAAAACTAATAAACATCGAGCATATCAGATAACTAAAGTTTAGGATTAGGCTGAATGAAAAAATTAAATATTAAACAGGTACTACCGCTTATAAAGCTGGCAATAGCCGAGGACCTCGGCAAGGGTGATACTACCAGCAAGCTTATCTATAAAGATGGAGACAGTTTTGCAAAGGCGAATATTATTTCCCGTGAGGAAATAGTCGTATGCGGGATGGACGTTGTAAAGGAAGTTCTGAGGTATTTTGACAAGAGGCTGAAATTAAAAGTTCTTGTCAAAGACGGCGAACATGCATACGTCGGCAAAAAAATCGCAATTATCGAAGGGCCGTTGTCATCTATGCTAAGTGCTGAGAGAGTGATGCTGAATTTCTTACAGCGGCTGAGCGGGATAGCAACAACGACGCGGCAGTACGTGCGCGCGGTTGAGGGGACCAAAGCGAAAATCTACGATACTCGCAAGACAACACCGGGCTGGCGAATACTCGATAAATACGCTGTCAGGTGCGGCGGTGGCTATAACCACCGGCTCGGCCTGTATGACGCAGTGCTAATCAAAGACAATCACCTTGCCCAGATGGGTAGAAATTTTTATCCCAAACTTGTAAAAATAATCGAAGAGGCCAAGCATGTGAAAGGGATGAAATTTATCGCTGTAGAAGTGGACCACGTCGATGACCAGCTAAATTATGTACTTAAGATACCCGGAATTGACATCGTATTGCTCGACAATATGGGTCAGTGGCAGCTCAAACACGCCGTCGATATGCACAACGAGATGCGCGGCAAAGGGAAAAAACCTCTATTGGAGGCATCCGGAAATATAACTTTGAACACGGTTTCGGGAATAGCACAATGCGGCGTTGACAGGATTGCTGTAGGTGCAATAACCCACTCAGCCAGGGCAGCCGATATCGGGCTTGACAGGCAGGAACAATGATTAAAAGCGACGGCCTTGACCGTGATAAAATAAAGACAAATCTGAAAAACCGCTGGATAGGCAGCTCAATTATTGTATATAAATCGACATCGAGCACAAACGATGTAGCGGTAGAATACGCAAGAAATCCTGACAATCACGGAACCGTTATCTTCGCAGAAGAACAAACCGCAGGCAGAGGCAGAGGCGGCAACAAATGGTTAAGTAAAAAAGGTGACAGCACATTATGCTCAATCGTTTTAAGCGCCGAGCAAATCAATCCGGAAATCCTGTGCCTTAGCTGCGCTGTGGCGGTCGCGGAAGCTGTCGGCAAGGGTGCAAAAATCAAATGGCCGAACGATATAATTCTTAACAGTAGGAAAGTTGCAGGAATACTCTTAGAGACAAAAAAGTATAAAAATCATACAGCATATATCCTTGGAATAGGGATAAACTGTCATCAGAAGCAAAATGACTTTCCCAAAGAGATGCGTAAAACCGCGACAAGTATCGATATCGAAAGAGACAGCCTTATTGACCGCAATACGCTCGCCAAAAGACTGCTAAGCTCAATCGAGCACTGGCTGGATATTGCGAAAAAAAACAGCGGCAAAGTAATAGAGCAATGGCAGAAGCTAAGTATCCTGCTGCATAAAAGAATTACGGTAATCTACAAAAGCAAAAAGTTTACCGGCAACTGTATCGGAATAGACCCCGAAAAAGGATTGATAGTGCAGCTCGAGACCGGCTCAGTAAGAATGTTCGACGCCGCTCATACAACCATCGCAAAAAATTAAGGTCATTGAAGCCATTCGGTAACTTCTCTGCTCTTGCGCTATTATCAAGGATTTTAACCCCTACCCATTGTCAAGACCAATTTTTCCTTTGTATTCGGTGTAGGTTGTAACGATCCTTCTGACTCTTTCGCCTTGCGGAACAAAGGCGTAGCCGAAGCAACGCAAAGCGAATCGCGGCCATGCCAATACACCTCGGCAGAGAATACGGCAAGCCAAGACTGTCGCTGCTGCCGCCGACTGATGAACTTTCCAAAGAGCTAAAAAAATATCTCGATGATATTCTGAAATAAATTAATCACTGATTTCGCTGATTTATTTGATTTTTTTAACGTAAACAGTGATAATTTTTCAACCACGTATTTCACCCTACTACGCCCTTCGGGCTCCGAAGGGCAGGCGGATTGACACCCCACTTCGCTCGTTGAGCTACGCGGGGCAGGCAGATTCAAAGCCAATTTGGGGAAAAACAAAGCCAATTTTGGGCGATAATTGGGTTTGAATTGGCTTTGTTTGGCTTTGTTTTTTTGCCGGAAAAATAGCATAAAATTCACAGAACCACTTATTTCGTAAGCAGTTATAGATTCAAACAAGTGTTTTAAATTGGCTTTGTTTTGCAAAAAAATAGTCGATTTGTAGAGATCTCTCGACAGTTGTAAAGGTGTTATAAGATTGGTTAATTGGTTCATTAGAGAATTAGATATTAAATGCTGGATGCTACCCCGCCCACAGGTGGCGGGGCTAACCAAAGTCGCCGTACCGGCGACTGCTAAACGAGACAAATTCTTATGGTGTAAACTGTTAAACATTCGCTACTCCTTGTTAAGAAAGAGGTTACGAACTATATTTGACTTGGCCGTCCGCCTACGTCAAGACTTTGGCGAGACAAGCTGGCCGATACTTGAGGAATC
>CAYNDE010000246.1:0-2914 GCA_964395535.1 uncultured Pirellulales bacterium | reverse complement strand
GGGGCCTTGCCGAGATAACCAGGCTCGGTATCGCGTGCGGAGCAAAGCCGCAAACATTTGCCGGCCTGACCGGGCTCGGTGACCTTGTAACAACCTGCATCTCTCCGAAGGGAAGAAATCGCTCCTTCGGTGAAAGAATTGGCAAGGGACTTGACAGGAAGTGCGCACTTGCCGCAACACATTCTGTCGTCGAAGGTGTCACGACGTGCAAATCGGTAGTCGAGCTTGCTAAAAAATATAATGTTGAAATGCCGATTACGGAGGCTGTCAACCAGATTCTTTTTGAGAACAAAGACGTCCGCGAAGCCATCAGGGACTTAATGACGAGAAAGCTTAAAAGTGAATAGCTTTTGTCACCGCCGGGCGGGTCTTCAACGGCTGGGGCGACATTGTAAAACAGCCTTTTTGTAGTTGAATCGGGGGTTTTTGGCGGGATATTGCCAATGACCAATAAAATCTCTTTTTAAGGATTTTTTTGGGTGCTTCTTTTATCAGACTCTATTTGAGCTCGCACTGTTAAAAGTTTATTTTTACTCACTCTTTTTTACGCTCTGTTGGAAAAATTATATAAAAAAGAAAAGCAGACGAGCCGGTTAAGAAGTCTCGCTATTGGTTTTCTCTGCCGGACGGGCTATCTGCTTTTTCTTTAATAGATAACTGAACGTCCATCTTTTATCGGTCTTTCTGTTCAGCGGCTGAAATTTTTTGCATATTTGTAAGAATTATTTTTCACCTTTGGCGGCAGGGACAATTTTTTTTTCATATATTTTATGTTGGAGCATTGCAGACAGGCTCAAAGATAAGCTTTTGAGCTTCTAATATAGGCCTGTTTTTGGACGATTATGTATAGGGTAAACATAATTGTCCGCGAGCTGTTACACCCGCTCGTCTGAGACGTGTGCGCTTTTGGACGGCATATATGTTTAGTTTTTTGAAAAATAATACTTATCCTGTCGGCATCGATATCAGAAATGATGCTGTCAGGGTCGCTCAGCTTAAAGAAGAGCGTGGCGGTCTTGTGCTCATCTCTGCCGCCGGTGAAGAGTGTCCATCACATATTCAGCCGGGCAGCAGCGATTGGCAGAAATGGGTCATCGAAACATTGCAGCTGCTTGCTTCGAAACATAAATTCCTCAACAATGATATCATTGCTTCTATACCGGCCAGCGATGTTTTTATCGACCATGTTAAAATGCCTAAAAGCGAGGGCAAGAATTTAGATGATGCCATCCTTTCAAAAGTAAAACAAAAATTGCCGTTTTCACCCGACCAGGCATTGGTTAAATACATAACTGGCGAAGATGATAACTTCGTCGTCATTGCTACTGAAAGAGAAAAGATAAACAGGCATCTGGCTATATATGAAAAGGCCAACCTTAGAATAAAGACATTAGGCGTCTGGCCTCTTGCTCTTACAAACAGTTACAGCCGTTTTTTTGGACGACGTCAGTCGGACCTGAAGTCCATCGTTATGCTGATTGACCTCGACAGTAATTTAACAAATATTGTTATTTGCAGACACAAGAATCTGCTGTTCGCCCGCTCAGTTCGCATAGGTATAAAACAGCTGAAAAAGAGTGAGGATTACTCGAGGCTGGTTCTCGAAATCGAAGCGTGCAGAAAACATTTCAGCTCTATGTACAAAAAAGCGGTGATAGACAGAGTTGTTTTCATTTCGGGTTCGGCTGTCGAGAGGGATGTATGCCAGAAGATAGCAAAAAAGATTCATATCGCCGCTCACATCGGCGATTGTTTGTCTGCTGTTACGGTGATGAACAACGGGCAGATGGACATCGACAGGAGGAATTGTCAGATAAACTGGGCTACGGCCTTTGGCCTTAGCCTTTCTTAAGAAATGAGGCTGAATTATGATTAATATAAATTTTGTTCCTGAAGATTACGTTCGGAACAACGAGTCAAAAAGAATGAATTTGATTTATATTTTTCTTTTTGTTGTTGTGATGGTGGCTCTTTCGGGTTCCTTTTTTACCATCAAATACCGCAAGAAGATACTCAACGACAGGGAAAAAGTCGTGGACAACGAGCTGGCTCAGAGAAAGGAAGAGATGAAAAAGGTTCAGCAGCTTCAGGACAGGAGAAATCAGATGTGGGGCAGGGCTCTTATAACCGCTGAGCTGATTGAGCCGGTCTCAAGGAGTCTTTTGCTTGCGTCTCTGACAAATAATCTGCCGAACGGCGTATCTCTTCTGAAGCTAAACCTTATCCAGAAGGAATCCAAGGGCCCGTCACGAGTCGGAGGCTCAACTGCTGCAACAAAATATCAGTCTCTCAAGGACTCAGTTGCAAAAGCTTCTGACGAGACTCAGTCCCTTGAAAGAGGATTGCAAACACATATAGATATCGAGGGTATCGCACCGAGTGACCTCGAAGTTGCTTCTTATATCGAGAGGCTCGGAGACTCGATGCTCATTAATAATGTTGCTCTTGTCGAATCAAGGGAATTTGAGACTAAAAACTCGAAATCAAAAAGCTCCAATAAGTTCAGGCATTTCAAGCTCACAGCTATGCTGAACAATAATGTCGAACTTACGAGCGAAGATATAAAATTATTCTCTGCCTCTGATAGTGGTGTTTGATGTTCAGTTTTGAGGATATTCAGTGAAGGGATAAGTTATGTCAAGCGGTTTAAGAAAATTACTCTTTTTCCTGATAGTCGTAGGGATTACTTATCTTGCTTATCAGTATATGATTAAGCCGGCAAATGAAGCTCTCTCGGAACAGAAGTCTCGCCTTGAGGCGAAAGCTGCAAGGCTTGCCGAATTCGAACAGGCCGTCGCTGCCGCAAAAGACCTTAACGAGCAGCTCCAGATGCTTCAGCAGGCCGTTGAATTCTTCGAGAGCAGAATCCCGCCGACAAGCCAGATACATAAAGTCCTCGAGCAGGTAACAGTCA
>CAYNDE010000245.1:0-2924 GCA_964395535.1 uncultured Pirellulales bacterium | reverse complement strand
TCTCAGGCTATGGGAGTATTGACGGGCGGCGCTTTTCTGGTTGCTTTTGCAATCAAGCTTGGTGCGTCCAACTTTGTAATAGGTTTGCTGGCTGCAATCGGGCCTCTGTCGCAATTGCTGCAGCTGCCGTCAATATTTATTGTCGAAAAGGTTCGAAACAGAAGGCTGATTACAGTTATAGCTGCATCTTTGAGCAGGATATGCTGGCTGATAATTGCCCTCATACCGTTATTGTTCGGCGTAAAGGCCGGCCTGGCTGTTTTAATTATATCGCTTGTAGCAGTTTCTGCTTTCGGGGCTGTTTCCGGCTGCAGCTGGAATTCCTGGATGAGAGATTTGATACCGGAAAAGATTCTGGGAACTTTTTTTTCGAAGAGGATGAGGATAGCAACCGGCGTGGGTATCGGATTGAGTTTGCTTGCCGCTGTTTATCTTGATTACTGGAAGAAATTTTTGCCTGCTTATGAAATGCAGGGCTATTCGATTTTATTTGTGTTCGGTTTTGCAGCAGGTGGTATCGGGATTTATTTTCTGGCGAAAACTCCCGAGATTAAGATGCCGGCGCCTGTCGGAAAGGTAAGGATTTTGTCGCTTTTGGCAAAGCCTTTCCGTGACGAGAATTTCAGAAAGCTGATTGCTTTTATGTGCTCCTGGAACTTTGCCGTCAATCTTGCGGGGCCGTTCTTTATGGTTTATATGTTAAAAAGGCTGGGGCTGAGTATGTCTTTTATCATCGGCCTGTCAATCCTGAGCCAGGTTATGAACTTTCTGTTTCTGAAAATCTGGGGCAGATTCACCGACAGGTTCAGCAATAAATCGGTGCTGGCAATCAGCGGGCCGTTATTTATCTTCTCTATCCTTGCCTGGACCTTTACAACTATGCCAGAAAAATATTTTCTGACCATTCCGCTGTTGATAGTGATACATATGGTAATGGGCCTGTCATCGGCGGGAGTGTCTCTCGCATCCGGTAATATCAGCCTGGAGCTGGCCCCGAAGGGACAAGCGACGGCTTATCTTGCGGCCAATACCATTGTCAATTCGCTGGCGGCTGGTATAGCCCCCATTCTGGGCGGCAAATTCGCGGACTTTTTCTCGGGCAGAGAACTGGCCTGGACCCTGGAATATACAAGCCCTGCGAAAAAGTTCATTTTACCGACGTTAAATTTTCAGCAGTGGGATTTCTTCTTTGCAATTGCCTTTATAATTGGGTTATATTCTTTACACAGGCTGGCAATGGTAAGAGAGGAAGGTGAGGTTGAGGAAAAAATCGTTGCACAGCAGTTGTTTACGGAGCTGACCAGCCAGATCAGGACGCTGTCCTCCATAGAAGGGGTCAAGCAGATGCTGAGCTTTCCTCTCTCAATAATAAAAAACCTTACTGTAAGGAAAAGACAGAATGAAAGAAAATAATCGGATTAAGAAGCGTTCGAAAAAGGCCGGCCTGCCGCCGGGTACCCTTATGCATATCGGCGACAAAAAATTAGAGAAGATTCGAATAACCATCATCGATTATGACGAGGAGAACTTCGAGCAGAAGCAGGCTGACAATATCGAAGAGTGTTTTCAGTTTAAGACCAAACCGACCGTCACCTGGATAAATATCGACGGGCTGCACGATATCGAGCTTATTGAAAAAATCGGTAAGCACTATGAGCTGCATCATCTTATTCTTGAGGATATTCTGAATACAGGCCAGCGTCCGAAATTTGAAGACCTTGAAAATTACATCTTCATCGTTCTTAGAATGTTAAGTTATGATGAGAAGGCCCAATTAATTAATTCCGAGCAGGTTAGTATGATTCTTGGTAGAAACTATGTTCTTTCTTTTCAGGAGAATGTAGGCGATGTTTTTGAGCAGATAAGAGAGCGAATCAGAAATGCAAAGGGCAGAATTCGGAAGATGGGCTGTGATTATCTTCTGTATTCATTACTGGACGCCATTGTTGACAGCTATTTTTCCATACTTGAAAGATTGGGCGAAAGGATAGAATCGCTCGAGGAGCAGCTTGTAAGGGAACCATCGAATAAAACTCTTGAGCGAATACACAGGCTTAAAAGAGAGCTGATTTCCCTGAGGAAATCGGTCTGGCCTTTAAGAGAGCTTATAAGCGGGCTGGAAAGAAGCGAATCTGAACTAATAAAGGAAACAACCGGTGTGTATCTGCGCGATTTATATGACCACACAATCCAGGTTATAGATACCGTCGAGAGTTATCGCGATATGGTCTCGGGTATGCTCGATATTTACCTTTCGAGCATCAGCAATAAAATGAATGCTATTATGAAGGTTTTGACTATCATTGCGACCATTTTTATACCACTGACCTTTATCGTAGGGATATATGGAATGAACTTTGACTATATGCCTGAGCTGAGATGGAAATTCGGCTATGCCGTCGTCTGGCTTGTGATGATTGGTATCGGTGTTATAATGTTAATTTTGTTTAAGCGGAAAAAGTGGTTGTAAGTAAAATGCTGTCAGATTTTGGATAGAGGTTTATTATGGACGTTATGCTTTTTATTATAGTGCTTATCGCCTCCTTTATAATTGTCAGATTTGGCGCGATTGCTTTTCAATTAACGGGGCTTGAGTGGTCGCTGGCCAAATTTCAGGCGCTGTCCTGTTTCACAGGGACAGGTTTTACAACGAAAGAGGCCGAGCTTATCGTAACCAATAAGCAGCGACGCCGTATCGCCTCTCTACTTATGGTTCTCGGCAATGCCGGTTTTATAACGCTGATTGCTACTGCAGCAAGTGCCCTGAATCCTAAAACGGCTATATTGGCGAAGCTGTCCGAGTCTCTTCTGCCGTTTTCCGTTCCTGAAGCTGTTGTGCCCTGGATCAATATAATAATTATTGTAGTTGCGATTTATGTTGTCTATAAGGTTTTCACTCACAAGAAATTCGCTCAAAAAATCAC
>CAYNDE010000244.1:0-2952 GCA_964395535.1 uncultured Pirellulales bacterium | reverse complement strand
CAGCAACCGCCGCTGCCGCTGCTCCCGCTCCGCAGGCGTTGCCGTTCTCCGCAGCGCTGGTGAGCATCGCCTGAGGCTCGAGCTTCAAAGCCAAATCGATGAACTGCTTGTCATTAACCTGACTCGCCCATTCGATGGCATTCGTACCAACACCCATAGGCGTAAAGCCGTAACGAGGCCCGTAATGGGTTAAATCGGTTGAGCCGATGCAGACAATTACCCTTTCAGTATCTTTGCTGATAATTTCACCCACGGCTTCGCCCAGCGCAACTGCCTGAGTGCTCGGAGGGACGAGTATGGGAACTATCTTTGCGCCGGCGAACAAGTACTGTATGAACGGTACCTGCACCTCGATGCTGTGCTCGCTCCGATGTGCATCAGGGCCGCTTACAGCCGTGCCGCTGGCAATCACAGCTTCTGCGAGCTGCTCATCAATAAATATTTCACCGACCGGCGTCTGCCAGCAGCCCCTGTCATAAACTGCAGGCTTGTTCCCGAAGAAACTGTGAGCAGCTCCAAATATCACGAAGGTGTGAACCTTGTTGTTTTGCAATTTTATCGCGGAAAAAACCAGTGCTGCCAGACTGCCGCTGAAGAACCACCCCGCGTGAGGGACAATACCGGCTGTTATCGTATCGGGCAAAGTCTGGCTCAATGTCCTCTCGTTAAGATACTGGTTAATTTCATTAACACAGCTGTCATTTTGAGCCGGATAAAACTGACCTGCAACAATAGGCTTTCTGCATTGCATTTCAGGCACCCCTTACTTGCAGATGTCCGCCGAAGCGTTATAATATATATCTTAAGAATTTTATTAAATTGTATTCTGTAAAGCGAGAAAAAAATGGCAATGGATAAGCGAAATAAAATTGCTGTCGTAATGGGTTCTGACAGCGATATGGCCGTAATGCAGAGCTGTATTGACCAGCTCGCCGATTTCGGCCTGGAACCGACGGTTCGTATGATTTCAGCACATAGAACGCCTCAAATAGCCGCGGAATTTGCACAAAACGCAGCAAATAACGGCATAAAAGTAATAATTGCCGCTGCGGGTATGGCCGCCCACCTCGCAGGTGCACTGGCTGCTAAAACCACACTGCCCGTTATCGGCGTGCCCCTCATTTCAAGTTCGGGCCTGCAGGGAATCGATGCCTTTCTTAGCACTGTACAGATGCCGCCCGGCGTACCGGTTGCTACTGTAGCTATCGGAGAAGCCGGTGCAAAAAATGCTGCCATCCTCGCCGCCGAAATCCTTGCATTGTCGGATGAAAATCTGGCTCGAAAGCTGGCAGATTTCAAAAAACTGCAGGAACAAAAGGTGATTGAAAACGATGCAAAGCTCAGGAACAAATAAAAGCTTCAATGAAATCTTAATAGTGATAATTAGTTACGGTGCAATTAACTCTATTAGAATTAAAAGGCAAACTCTAAATCTATGCAAAGGTCGATTGCCACATTTACTCTGGACACGGGCGCCTGTCCGAGATGGCTTTTTCAAAGGATGGTCAGGCTCGGCCGACAAATGACCGAGGTGCTCATAGCCGAGTTCGGGCCGGACGAATTTATCAAAAGAATAGCCGACCCCGTCTGGTTTCAATCGCTCGGGACAGTATTGGCTTTTGACTGGAATGCTTCCGGCCTGACAACGATATTGACCGCAGCCCTGAAAGAGGCGATTCGAGGAAGGGAAAAACAGCTTGGAATATTCATTTGCGGCGGTAAAGGCAAAACGTCAATGAAAACCCCTCAGCAGATAGAGCAGTGGGCCGATAGGCTCAGCCTGCCGGACAATTCCGCAAACAATCTCGTATATAATTCCCGAATGAGCGCCAAGGTTGACAGCTCACTCGTCCAGGACGGTTTCCAGATTTATCATCACTGCTTCTTCTTTTCGAGAAGAGGGAGCTGGGCGGTGGTTCAGCAGGGTATGAATCCCGCCAACGTATCAGCCAGAAGATACCATTGGTTCAGTGAAAATGTCAATGACCTTGTCTGCGAGCCGCACACCGGTATTGTCACCCAGGCCCACAAGCTGCCGACATTGAATCTGACCGCTAAAGAAAGCACGAAAACGAGAGACCTGAGCGTCGAGTTCATCTCCGGCGGATACAATTCACTGATGAAGGACATCGAAATCCTGCGGAGGCATTACTCGCGCTACAGCAAAATGGTCAGCTTAAAATATAAGGGCCAGCAGATGACTTTTCTAAAGCTCGAAGATATCGAGTTTAAAACTCATCCTGTAATTTATGAGGATTTTTCACGCAGCAGATATCTTGAAAAAATCCTTCACTTGCTTTGTGATTTGAAACCTGTCAATTATGAAAAGCTGCTCGCCACAAGAGGTGTCGGTGCGAAAACGGTAAGGGCACTGGCCCTGGTAGGAGAGGTGATTTATGGGGCTGAGCCTTCATACAAGGACCCTGCCCGCTATTCTTTTGCTCACGGCGGCAAGGACGGTACGCCCTATTGGGTTGATAGAAAAACTTATGATAAAACTATTTCTATTTTGGCTCAGGCCGTCAGAAAGTCTCGAATCGGGGACTACGAAAAAGACAAAGCTATTAAAAGACTCGTAAAAAAAGCTTAAACCTGCAAAGCTAAAATCATTTAATTCAAAAGAAGAATTAAAAAAATTACTGTTACAATTTTCGGTTTTGTGCGTCTATAATATGACAGGAGAAGAGAATATACGTTTTTTGTGAGTGAAATTCTGATGGATGCTCTTTTACTGCAAAATATAAGTAAATCTTTTAATCATTTTAAGGCTGTTGACGATTTAACTGTCACGGTGCCGGCCGGCAGCGTTTACGGCTTTTTAGGCCCGAATGGGGCCGGCAAAACCACCACAATCAGAATGATTATGAATATCATAAGACCCGATAGCGGCAGCGTAAGTATATTCGGCGATAGTTCCGTTGAGAATATGCGAAGCCGAATCAGCTATATGCC
>CAYNDE010000243.1:0-2952 GCA_964395535.1 uncultured Pirellulales bacterium | reverse complement strand
TAGGCGAATGCGAAAAGGGACTTGATAATGTCCCCTGCGGAGATGCCACCGTTGACGGTTACTGCGGAAATAATCTCGATAGAATTTGCGTCGGCGAGACTGTATATGAAGCCGCCGCTGCAGAAAAAAACGGCATCGAGCTTCTGCGCTCAACCATAAACAAACCCAGAAAACCCGAGCTGGAACATACAGCTTCGGTCCTGAATTATTTATTCGCAAAAGACCATACGATGAAGAATCCCATAATATACATCGGCGAGGTCGTTCACGCATCCATACCCAAAACAGCAAAGATAATGAAACGTTTGGCTGAGCTCGGCCCCGATGCATATACAAAAGAGTCCGGCCCCTTGAATTATATCCGCGCCCTGATTGAGTCCCAGGTTCAAGAAGGTGCCGAATATATCGACGTCAATCTCGATACCTTCGGTGAAGATGACCCCCAGGTTGCTGTTGACATGATGAGAAACTATGTCACGCTTGTACGCAAATGGGCCAATCCCATCCCCATCTGCATCGACAGCAGCAATGACGATGTCCTCATTGCCGGCCTGAAGGAATGGTACAACACGGACGAACCTGTTGCTAAACCTCTTTTAAATTCCATCAAGGTTTACACAATGGACAAAATGTTCGCCCTGAAAAAGGATTATGATTTTGGTTTCATCGGCCTGCTAATAAGCGAAGAAAAACCGACCGGCCCAGGCGGTTCACACTCCATCGACGAGTTATTTTCTTTCGCCAAGAGGCTTTTCGAAACCGCCGTTGACAAATATGGTTTTAAACCCGAAGAAATCTTCTTCGACTCTACTGTCTTTCCTTTAGCTATAGATATGCCGATGGCCACGGGTGTGCCGGGTTATACGTATCGCGCCTTTCAGACCGTCAAAAAAATCAAAAACGACCGCAGAATGAAAAAAGCCCATTTCTCTCTCGGCGTAAGCAACAGCGTCCGCGAGCTTCCAGGCCGAAGAATCGGCGTCTGCAGGGCTTATACGGCAAAGGCTATGGAATACGGCCTGGACGCCGCTATACTAAATACCGCTCACAGATACGGTTACACTGAGCCGGCACCAGAATTAATGGAGCTTGTCGATGCCTTTGTGAAAATGGACGGCTCAGCGGAAAAACAGAACAAAGCGATGAAACTGATGGCGGATTTCTGCAAAAAAAATAAAAAAAAGTCTTCTTAAAATTAAAATAATTTTTTTGTGCGCGGCCTAAAAACCCTATGATGCGAGGAATTTTGATTTAAACAACGATACATTCACGCCGAAATCCCCCTCTGATTAATCATATCGAGTTGATTATAGGAACAAACAACTAAATGACAAAAAAGTCAAAAAAAAATCACCTCTTGCTTCTGCTTAATCTAAAAACAGGCTCGGGCTGTTGATGTTCTAACGTCAAAAATTCTGCCTGTTTTAAAAAAAACTTTCGTAAAGTAATTCCTCCGTTTTGACGATTTTCAAGTATAAACTCGATTTTTTTTTAGGTTATGTATCTATGGATCGCAAATGCGAGCGAAGAAAAGAAAGGAGACTCCGGTATCACTGGCCGGTGTGGTTCGCAGAGGATTTCGACGAAATCCTGTTGCAGGGACAAATGGTTGACATAAACAGCACAGCAGCGGCATTTACCTGTTACCCGGACCAGAATTGTCCATATCCGGGCCAGTCGATAACGGCTCGCTTCAGCGTCCCCTGCTTCAGTTCGGATAACAGCTTCAACCTTTCCAATTTCACCCGCTCCGGCAGCGTTCATCGTGTTGACAAGGTGAACAATTTTCTCAGCCAAATAGCCGTTCAATTTGCCGAGCCTCTGCCTTTTAAACCCGGCGAGCAAGGCTCGAGCGAGCTCGACACCGCCCAAAGACTAAAGGCTGTAACTATATAGCAATTCACATAATATCCAGACCATTTTCCTCTCGAATTATTTCCCACTTCAAGAAAAATTGTTCTATTTAAAACAATGAGGCCCGCACAATAGTGCAGGCCTCGAAGTAATCTTTGTTTCTGCCAAAGAAAGTTTTTCACTTCCTGTTAATCTATGCGGCTCACCCGGGAATCAATTTTTTGTCGGCCCAGGGATAATCACGAAGTTATCAAAGTCCACTGGACCACAACAACACTTACCGTGACTACCCTGCACGGTGCCAACCGGCATTAAATGAGCTGACAATAAACTGCTATATGGATGAAATCATCCTCACAGCATATCGCCCGGGCTGCACCTGCAAAGGTTTAACAGCTACCTCATCATCCTCTCCTTCTTCAGCAACTCTTCTTTTGCCTGGTTTACAAAAACCAAACACTTAAAATGTTCTCGACGAGCATCCATCACTTCAGTTTGGCAACACGCCAAACAGCCTTTGCCAGCGATGAATGCAGGTCTTAAACAATTTAAACACATAACATTAAGAGGTAAAAAGTGGAAGGTACTTTGCACTCACCCATACTCCTCAATCTCGGCTTTTATGCAAAGCCTTTGATGAAACCCTTCTCACCTCACCCTCTCTGCCAGGTTGTTACTACAAGGATATATAAATCCTCAAAGCCAACCCTATATTATATACACCCACCTCGCATACGATACTAAGGTATCATTTTTACTGTATTTTTGTCAATATAAATATTTCCGGGATAATAAAATTTTCCAATTAAAGCAGGCTTGAAATCCGACAGTGCACGTAAGGTGCTTATATAAAGAAGGTTATGATTCTTCTACCCGCCATAGCTTCCTACCGTCTAATCACGGGACCACCCGCATAACAAGGTTTTTTTCCTTCAAATCGGCTTTTTATTCACATGGCAATATGTAACTTTAATTTTTGATTTCAAATCTCAGCCCGCAGCCTTATTATAACTGTATGCTTGATAAAGGACTCGTACAGATTTATACAGGAAACGGCAAGGGCAAAACCACCGCTGCTTTCGGACTCGCACTGCGGGC
>CAYNDE010000242.1:0-2954 GCA_964395535.1 uncultured Pirellulales bacterium | reverse complement strand
CCGCCCACGCTTTTTGCCGGCTCGGTGACAGAGAGTGATTACGAGAGCTTTTTAATCACCGCCGCTGACGCAAATATCAACATGCTCAGGGTCTGGGGCGGCGGGTATTACGAAACCGAAAAATTCTACCGGCTCTGTGATAGGCTCGGCATTATGGTCTGGCAGGACTTTATGTTCGCCTGCGGTTACTATCCCGACAGAGAATGGTTTGCAAAAGATATCGAAGCCGAAGCTACATCAATAATAAAAAGGCTCAGAAACCATCCCTGCATAACCCTCTGGTGCGGAAACAACGAAATCGACCGAATGCACTACAAAGGCGAGATGGGAAAGGGAAAAAAATTTTACGGCAAAGCAATCTTTCACAAACTTCTATCTTGTCTTGTCGGCGAGCTTGACCCCGCAACTCCATATATCCCGACAACACCTCTCGGTGACAAGGACAGCTTCAAAAATAACACCACGCTGACGACACATCAATGGGATATCTGGTCCGGCCACAAACCTGTACGCGAATACAGATGCTCTCCTGAAGATACACCCGCATTTGTTACTGAGTTTGGCCTGCAGTCTATGCCGTCGTTTGAAACAGTTGAAAAACTCTGTGCAGCCCAGGATCCGCGTCTCGGCAGTTTCCAAATCGAAAAACACAATTATCAAATCGACGGCAACAGCCGACTCTATCGCTACGTCGCCGACCTTTTCGGCCCGGTCGAGAGTGCCGAGAAATTTACATATTATTCACAAATAGTACAGGCAAGAGCAGCAAAAACCTATATAGAGCATCTCAGGGCCAACAACAGAAATGCCGGCGTCCTGTTCTGGCAGTTTAACGACTGCTGGCCGGCAATAACCTGGTCTGCAATAGATTTTTACAAACAACCCAAAGCTCTCTATTATTATTCAAAACGCTTCTTCGCAAAAGTGCTTGTTACAGCTCTGCTTGAATCCGATACAACAAAGCCAAATCTATATCAGCCCCTTAATCCATCCAACGCCATAGTTATAAATGACACCGACCAGCCGATAACCGCAACTCTCAAATGCACCCTGACCAACCTAAATGGAAACATTATCGATGATATCACTTTCCCTATAACTGTCGCACCTTTCAGAAATTCGGTAACAATGAAATTGCCAAGGATATTCACCTATCCCAAAAATCCGGAAAAAACCGCACTGCACCTCCTTCTGGAAAAAGAAGGTGTGAAAATCGCTGAGAATCTCCTGCTCTATCTGCCGGACAAATTCACTGACTGGCCCAAAATCACAATAGAAAAACATCTCACCAGGATAACTGACAGCCTCTGGAAAATAAAATTAAAATCAAACGCCATTGCTAAAGATGTGCAGGTAAAAACTGCACCGAACGTCCGGTGCAGTGACAACTTCATTGACTTATTGGCGGACAGCGAATCTGAAATAAATCTAAGCTGTCCTTTGAAAAATATTCAGCCGCAATCTATACTGCAACTTCGGGCAGTAAACGCTATCTTACAGTAAAAGCCTTACTGCAATTATTGTTGTACTCCTCCCCTGAGCGCCCGCTCCCGCATCATCTGCTGCCATATCCTTAATTGCTCTTCATTTTCAACATCTTGTTGTGGTCGAGTAGTAACCTGTCGCCTGCCTCTGCCTCTCATATCCGACCATGGCCTCAAAGGCTCTTTCGCCTCTTTTTCCAACTGCCTGATTCCGCTAAACGAATCTCGCAGCTCCAGCGGCCAGTAATCCTGTTTGATCGGCATCCGGTAAATTTCCGCGCCGTCATAACTGTAAAGCATCTCCGCATAAAATCTCTCATACAGATTCGCTTTGCCTGCCCAGTCGTTCACATCCACAACATCAACCAGAATCGCGTCGGTGGAATAATCAACTACCGCAGGGTTAACAATAGTCCCGCCCAAAAATATGCCGGATAGCCCTATCGTCGCCGGCGAGATTGTTTCACCTTCTTCAATCTCCGTCTTTGAAAGCTTCACAGATTTGCCTATTTTCTCTCCAGGCTTGACCATAAAATCCTTGGTGTACCAGTAACCCAATGTCTTACGGCAGACGGTCACTGTCACAGCCTTTTCCGCCTTTTGAACATCCCTTGCAAAGAAATAAAGCCTGCCCGGAACTGACAGCACCTGGTCAGCCTCCGCATAATTGCTCCACAAAATAACAGTGTTCCTTTTCGGGTCACCTGAATTAGCAAACTTCTCAGTGCCGGCTATGGGATTGAATACTCCAACTCGAATTCGATAACGATATTTTTTCTTCTGCTCAATTGTATCATCGAATGCCCAGACCAACATCGGCTCTTTCCGCCCGGATAAATCCGGGTTTTTGGTAATTAAAAGCTCTTCAAAATTTTTATAAAGCTCATCGATAGACCCTGTAATTTCCCTTATCCTCGCTGATGCTGCCGATGCTGCCTCATCAGTTACTCTATAACCTCGTCTCATTATGTCCGCCAGAGCCGCGTCAGTATCGCCGCCCCTGGCCGCTGTTCTTCTGCGCATCGTCTCATTAGCACGGTTTTCAATTTGCTCAAGACGTCTCAGCTCCTCCTGATATCTGGTGTATCGGATATGCAGCGACGGAGGAAACCACTGTTCATCCGACGAAGCTATCCGATACTCCTCAGGCTGAAGCACATCAGCCTGTACCTGCTCATCCTTAAAATCAAGCAGTCTGACCTTAATTCCGCCCGGAGGCAAATCCTGCACATTTTCTATAATTTCAAACAACTCTTTTCGGCTGTCTATCCTGCTGCGAGGCACATCCTCCCAGTCGCTCCAGCCGCCGTCGCCGAATTGCTCTTTCCGCTGCAGCTGAACCGCGGCAAAAACAGGTTCCGCAAGTGACGCATCTCGCCACTCAGGCTCGAGCTTGGAACCGGCAAACTGCTCCCTAAAACGCCGATAAAGCTCCTTAACATCAAACCTCGCCTCCACCGTAACCAAATC
>CAYNDE010000241.1:0-2957 GCA_964395535.1 uncultured Pirellulales bacterium | reverse complement strand
AAAAGCAAGCTGTTCCACAAAAAAATCCTTCGTCCACGAAAGCGATTTTTCGCTTTCATTTCTTTAAGTCAGCAAATAAAAACAATATTACAGCAAAACCTTCCTCGTCCCCGTAAGCAATACAATCGCTTATATTTATAAGTCAGCAGAAAAATGCACTTTCACCCCAAAAACAAATCTTTCGTCTCCTTTAAGTCAGCGAAAATGTGAGTTTCTGGCGGAGGACAGATGACAGTGGACGGAGGAAGGCAGAAACCGCATAGAAATAGCCACGAAAAGAAACGAACTATACAATTGCTGATTACGATGATTTCTTTTATCTTAAAAGATTAAATTACTTGTCAATTTATTCGAAAATGCGATAATAACATTTCATATTGTAAGAAATCAGAACCATTTTTCAGGATTGAGCATTAGCTTATGAATAAAAAATGTCCTTACTGTGAAAAGTTATTAGATATATCAGAAGTTTTAGACTCAGGTCGATATATATGTCCTTACGATGATTGCTCTAAAACTTTCTTTTTTAACAAAGATAGGGGTGAACTTTACAAAATAGAAGATCCGACAGAAGAAATCCTCGAAGATAAAATTATAGTTATTTGCCAAAACCCTGATTGTAGGCAAAAATTAAGGATACCCAATATTTCAAGCACGTTAAAAGTAACTTGTCCTAAATGTAAAACGTCCTTTGATTATTCGATGCAAGAGGAGAAAACTCCTCATGATTTTAGTGGATTATTAGCTGAGTTTGATAAAGCTTTAGAAGATGAAATAAAAGCAGTCAAAACTTTGGGAGGAGATAGAACCTTAGTATTGAAAGAAGGCAAATGTATCGGAGAGATAGCAAGAGAAAGGATATATCAATTCAGTGTAGAAAGAAAAGTGCCAGTTGCAGATGAAACACCTGCGCAAATAGAAATTATGGGGAGAAATTATAGAGCGTCAATCGTCAGCTTTTTAGAATTCAAGATTAACGTTCGCATTACAGGTTTTGATGGTGCACAAATCCCTTTTGCTCTTTTAAAAATAGATGCAACCTATGTGCTTAGAAAATTAAAAGAAGCATTGTTGTTATTGGGTTTTAGAGCACGGAGTGCTAATTTGCCGTTAAAGGTATTCAATTACATTCCTGTAAAATGTGCCGCAGGGAAACCGACTTTTACCTTACTAGACAATAACGGAAAAGAACCTGACTCTTGTCAAACAAGCGCCATAGAGGCTTGTCTTGGAAACGAAGTTTCTTTTATTCATGGGCCTCCTGGGACAGGTAAGACAAGAACCCTAGTCAATGTTGTCAATGATTTCGCTAACAATGGGCTGAAAGTTTTGGTGTCCTGTCATACTAATATTGCTTGCGATAATGTAATCGAGCATTTTATTAGGTACGAACACGAAGAAACAATCGAGAGTTTGCTTACTAAGGGTGAAATTGTCAGGATTGGGACACCTGTTTTGCAGAATCCAAGGATAAAGTCTCTTACAATCGATACAATATACGACCGTTTAACCAAAGAATTAGGAGAAGAAAAACAACAACTAACCGATTTAATAAACTCCCTTATCGAAAAGAATAAGAGATATTATGAATGTAAGCAAATATTCTTGGAATGCGAAAAAACAAAAGAAAGAGTAGAAAGATGCAAAGAAAATATTTCTGCAAGCAAACATGTTATAGAAAAATACACCCAGGAAGAGAACGAGTTAAACCGGGTTATCTCTGAAAAGTATGAACTCTTATCCATCGCAGAGAGAAGAAACGCAATAATTAATTTTTTCAAAGGAACATGGCCAAAAAAGCTGAGATTAGCTGTTCAGAATTTGAATAATATAAAGAAAGGAAAAATTAGAAATCGACTTGAGGAAGAGAAACGATTGAGATTGCTTTCAAATGAACTAGAGAAACTGAATACTTCTCTTTCGGAGAAGCTTGATAGTCTTACAGAGGAGATAAACATAGAGCACATAGAAAGTGTTTTAAAAGAAACGTGAAGCGCTTTAGAGGAGACAAGGTCAAAGATCACTGATATTGATGAAAGGATTTCTAAATTAAACGAAGGAGTTATAAATAATGCAAATGTGGTAGTGAGTACATTAGCAAAAACATTCACCGATCCAATTTTGATGAACATGCAGTTTGACGTTGTCGCTATAGATGAGGCCAGCATTGCGCCTTTACCAATGTTGTTTTATGTATGTTCTTTGAGTAAGCACAAAGTACTAATATTTGGAGATCCCAACCAGTTAGCACCCATAAAATTAGCAAACACAATTGCTGCTGAAAGATGGCTCAAAAAGGATGTATTCCAAGAAGCAGATGCTGTAGAAGAGAAGCCTGACGACACTCGCATTCGGAGTTTGAATAATCAATATAGAATGCATGATGAAATATTTAAAATTGTGAATATTAGGTTCTACAATGGAAAATTACATGACAGAAGGCCGAAAATTGATAAGCAATACAACAAATATAATAATCTAATTCCAATCCCCGAACATCGGGTAATCATAATAGATACCTCAAATGCAAATGCTTGTATGTCAACTGAAAAAACTGGACCAAAATCCTCCTCCCGTTACAACCTTTACCATACTCAGATAACCGAGAGAATTCTTCACGATTTAATTGATGACAATCACATTAAACAAGAAGATATAGGAATCATAACTCCTTATAGAAGCCAGTCTGGTTTTGGAAGAGAAATGTTGATGGATTCAGGTTTTAAAGGTGTGGACTTAGGAACCGTCCATACCTTCCAAGGAATAGAAAGGAAATATGTAATATTCGATCTTGTAGAGGCACCCGGAGGAAAAAAAATTGGAGTTTTAGTAAATGATCAACACGAAGTATATAAAGGAAAGAAAAAAAGTGAGAATAATGCGCTGAGATTGCTTACCGTGGCGTTTTCAAGGCCGAGGGAGAAATTAGTCATAATATCTCATAATAAGCATATGTT
>CAYNDE010000240.1:0-2983 GCA_964395535.1 uncultured Pirellulales bacterium | reverse complement strand
GAAGCTCGAGTTCGGCAAGTCTGAATTTGTGTTCTATAATTTTGAGCATCAAAAAAGCGGGAGCAATGCCGAAGCTGATGATGTCACAGAGGCTGTCGAGCTGGCCGCCGAAACTTGAGGTGCTTTTACTCATTCTTGCAAGCCGGCCGTCAAGCATATCGGCGATCATTGCCAGAAGAAGTATGTAGCCGGCTTTTGCAAATTCATCGTGGGCCGCAAGGACGATCGAGGCAAAGCCGCATACACCATTGAGGATAGTTATCAGTGACGGCAGAACGGTTATGTATTTTAGCCTTTGTCTACGGACCTTGCGCAGCAGGTTCTGTTTTGCAGCTTGTGTCTTGAGTCTTGGCATAGTTATTGGTTTTACAATATATATTTTGCAAGCGGAGTAACTCCAGCTTTTACCTTGTCACCTACCTTTACGAGAGTTTTAATGTTACTTTGTGTCGGCAACAATATCTCGGTTCTTGAACCGAATTTTATCATACCGAACTTTTGTCCACCAGTTAAACTATTGCCTGCGGCAGTTTTGCAGACGATTCTTCGTGCAATGGCGCCGCTTATTTGCCTGACGACGATTTTGTCTTTTGGCTCGTCTGTCCTTACCAGCAAGAGGTCGTTCGACTCATTTATTCGGCCTGAAACCGGATTTGCTGCGTTTTTGAAAGAGCCTTTTTTATATTGGGTATTTAGCACCTCTACGTTGCAGGGTGCACGATTGATGTGTACGTCGAATATATTGAGGAAAATGCCGATTTTGATGGCAGTTGAGCCGATGTAATCGTTTTCGAGAAGTTCAATATCCGTAATCCTTCCATCTGCTGGAGAAAGTAGTATGTTTTTATCCGGCGGGATTCTTCTGGCTGGGTCGCGGAAGAAGCATAAGACGCCTATAAACATTATCGCCAGAATCAGCTCGATGGTCAGAATGGCCCATTGTGGCAGAATGAAAACTGCTGCATACGGGCATAATAGCATTATCGTGAGGATGACAGCGGGATATATCAATACCTGTGGCCAGCCGTATTTTGTCAGTTTCATAGTAACCGTATATTGTAACTTTTTTGGGGCCTGAAGTCAATGAAAAAGGGCTGGCGTTGGTAGCCAGCCCTTCGGAGGAAGATGGCACGGACTTCTGAGAGCAATCTGTTTGCATAAACGGAGCAATATTAAATTTCTCCACCTAAGCAAAATAGCAGTCCGTGTTTTCGTATTTTCTTTTCTCTATATATTTAAGACGCAGAAAAAAGCCGGATGTTTCACTATTTTCAGGGAATTTTCGAAAAATTATTTAAGAATTTCACTATTTTTTCGCATTTTTGTGAAAAGTAACGGGAATTGGCTAAAAGTTGATACTCTTTGTATAAGATAGCTGCGAAAAAGGATATTTTACATTCGGGTATGTGCCTTGTTTTCCGGCTTGTTACTTTTTTTCTTCTTTCTTTTCTTCAAAGTCCAGGGCTGCTGAATTGATGCAATATCTAAGACTGGTAGGAGTTTGAGGTGCATCTTTGAACAGGTGGCCGAGATGAGCCCCGCACCGGCTGCATATAACCTCGGTTCGTACCATTCCGTGGCTTCTGTCAGTTTTTTTCTCAATTTTTTCGTCGGAGGCTGCCTCGTAAAAGCTTGGCCAGCCACAGCCTGAGTCGAATTTCGTTTCAGAAGTGAACAGTACGTTACCGCAGACTACGCATCTGTATATGCCCTTTTCGAAAAAGTTGTCATATTTGCCGGAGAAGGGCGGCTCGGTGGCCTTTTTTCTTGTGACCTCGTACTGCATCTTTGTAAGCTGCTTTTTCCATTCTTCTTCGGTTTTCACAACCTTTTGAGGTTTAAGAGTAAATTCAGGTATATGGCAGGTTACATTTTGATTTTTCTGAAAGTATTGCTGATGATAATCTTCAGCCTTATAAAAGGCCGATGCAGGGACTATTTCGGTGACTATCGGATTTTCGAATTTACCTGATTTTTGCAGATTTTGTTTTGAGATTTCTGCTGCTTTTTTCTGTTCTTCGTTATGGTAAAAGATTGCAGAGCGATATTGAGTGCCGAAATCCGGTCCCTGTCGATTTAATGTAGTTGGATCGTGAATCTGCCAGAATACGTCCACCAATTGTTTGTAACTTATCTCGTTGGGGTCGTATTCAATGAGCACGGCTTCCGCATGGCCTGTTTTGTCGGAGCAGACCTGCATATAAGTTGGATTTTCGGTTTTTCCGCCGGTATAGCCTACCATCGTCGATTTTACGCCCGGGACCTTATCGAAAGCGGCCTGAATGCCCCAAAAACAGCCTGCAGCAAAGGTGGCTTGTTCATAATCCTGATTTCCAGGTTTATCCTGCGATTTTTTTGCCTCTATTGCAGATTCCTGCGAGTTATCCATACTTTTAGCCTTTTCCTCTTCAGGGCAGCCGGCAATGAAAAATGCCACCAGAAAGACAGCTAATGGCAATTTTATCAAGTTCCGGTTATGTATTAAAGTTTTTGGCATTATACTATTTTATACGCGAGCGGTAGAATTAGTGTTCCAGGCTTTTTAGAGTGACTTGTTCGTTCTGATGTTGATTTGGGCAATTTAATACTATCGGGTAGGTGTCTTATTTAGGGTGAAAGGACAGGCAAATTCTTGTACAAAATCTTCTTGCAGAGAGGGCGCATATGTGTAAAATGGTGCAAACAAAATTGTCAGACAACTGAAGCGTATGGATTGGTCCAGGATAAAGGAATTTTATCAGCATTTATTAGGAGACTTTAAGATGAGAAAGGGTTTGATTTTAATTTTAATGGCTGTTATTTTAATCTCTTTCTGCAGCTGCAAAAAAACCGAAGTTGAGGAGAAAAAAATGAGTATCGAAAAGGAGCCTTATGGCCAGGTTGACGGCAAGGGCGTGATGCTGTACACGCTGACCAATTCCAATGGTCTTGTAGCAAAGATTACCAATTACGGCGGGATAATGACCGAGCTCTGGGTGCCGGA
>CAYNDE010000239.1:0-2984 GCA_964395535.1 uncultured Pirellulales bacterium | reverse complement strand
ATTTTTACAACGAAAACGGAATCGAGCACAGCCGAAAAATCCACAGCCTTTACGAGCGTTACCTCGTCGGCAAACGCTATGGCAATCCTTACATATCAGTAGTTCCCTTATACAAGAACAAAGATAATCCTCTCGTCTCTATAATAATGCCCGCCTACAATGCTGCCGAACATATCGCTTGTGCTATCGAAAGTGCTCTCATCCAGAATTACAGAAACTTCGAGCTTATAATCGTTGACGACGGCTCAACGGACAATACCAAAGAAATCATCGCTGGCTTCGATGACGACAAAATCAAATACTGTTACCAGCAGAACGCCGGCCTCGCCGCCGCCAAAAATCTCGGCCTGAAAAACGCAAATGGCTCCTTTGTCGTCTTCCTTGACGCCGATGATATGCTCTCAATCGATTTTCTCACAAAGCACCTGCAGCACTTCGAAAAAGTCCCGCAGGCCGATCTGGTTTATTGTGACGACCAACTCATCGATGAAAATGACAAAGCAATACGAACCATAAAAAGATACGACTTCTCAAGCAGAAACGAGATTATAAAAATTCTTTTCTCACACGGTTATCCCCTCGTACCTTTTAGAACCTGCATAAGAAAAAGCGTATTTGACAAAATAGGCACCTTTGATGAGCAGCTCATCGTCGCAGAAGATTACGATATGATCCGCCGATTCCTCAAACACAACCTGAACGTCCATCATCTGCCGCAGCCTTTGTATCTCAGAAGAATGACTCCTGACAGCCTTTCCAGAAACCTCTCCGTCGAAAAAGCCCGCTGTCAACTCCAGGTCATCGAACGTTTCGCACGTACCTTTGCCTGCGAACAGCTCTTTCCCGATGTCACCTGGAAAAATATTAAGCCGGAAAAAAAACAATTCTGCATAATGTATTTAAAAGCCCTAAACTACCTGAATCTCGGCCGCCTTCACCTCAAAGCTAAATCTCCCTTATTCGCCGATATCGTCCTCGTAAAAGCCTGTTCCGAGGTAAACAAGTGCCTCGAAATCGCTCCCGATAATAAGAAGCTAAAAAGTACTTTGCAGGATTGTTTATCGGCCCGGCAAAAGTGCATTGTCACCGAAAAACAACCGCTCTGTCAAACAGTCGGAAAATAGGAACAAAAAATGAAAGTCAAATTAACAAACAGTCCTTTTTATTCGATAATAGAAGTAGCAGAAGCGGCATTTTATTAATAAGGGAAAAACAATATGAGCGAACTTGGCCTTTCAGGTGTTTTCAGCGGAATTGACACTGATACCCTCATCAGCCAGTTAATGGCCATCGAGCAGCGGACTCTGAATATGTATATCCAGCGACAGGACCTCTGGGAAGGCAGAAAAACTGCGCTCGAATCACTTGAAACAAAGCTCACCAGCCTGAAAACTGCGCTCGGTAAACTTTCTGATGCGGACCAGCTCCGCTCTTTCAAAACAACATCAAGCGACGAGGATGTACTTACCGCCGAGGCCTCATATAACGCCTATGAGGGAAATCACACCGTCGTTATCAATCAGCTTGCCGCCGCCGAACGATGGGTACACACCGCCGGAATCGAATATCCCGAGGACTACGTCGGCGAAGGCACTTTCATTTACTCATACAACAATAAGGAAAGTATAATTACCACGACCGCAACGACAACTCTCGAAGAGCTTGCCGCCCTCATCAACAACGACGCCGACAATCCCGGCGTCACCGCAACTCTGCTCTATTACAACGATATGTATCATCTCGTCCTGAACGGAAACGACGCCGGCACCGACTACGAAATCAAAATCAACACCTCGAACACAGAAGTCTTGCAGGCCGATTCCGAGCTCACTCAGGACTCCGACAACGCAACTCTCAGCACCAAAATCACCGAGCTCGACCAGTTCGACGACTCCCTCGGCTATCTCGTCGGCAACGAACGAATACATATAACCGGAACCACTCACGACGGCACAGAAGTCGATTTATATATGGACGTTACAGATAACACCAAGCTCTTTCACGTCGTTGAAGAAATAAACGACGCCTTTGCCGATACCGCAACCGCTACTCTCGAAAACGGCCGAATCGTCCTAACCGACCACACCTGCGGCACAAGCTTTATGACCCTCGCTCTATCTTATGACCCCGGCACAGGACATACCGACCTCACTTTCCCAGCCATCAGCCGGCTAACTGAAGGCGGCACAGTCCCCGCTGACCTCGACGGCTTCGCCGAATCCGACTTCATCGAAACCCAGTCAGCTCAGGACAGCCAAATCAGAGTCGATGGCTACCCGCCCGGCGAATGGATTACAAGAAGCTCGAATACCATAGAAGACGTCATTCACGGCGTAACGCTCCACCTGCACGATACCACCGACGCTTCCGGCGTCGATATAACACTCACAAGGGACATAGCCTCCGTAAAAGAAAAAATAACATCTATGGTCGAAGCCTACAATCTCGTCGTTGACTTCATCAAAGCCAACACCGGCTACGACACCGCAACCAAATCAGCCGGAACCCTGATGGGCGACTACGTCGTCTCTACAATCCGCTCGCAGCTCCTCACGCCGCTCATCTCCCAGACAAACGGCTTTGTCGAGGACATCGACGAATACCTGATGGCCGGCCAAATCGGCCTTCGCCTCGATAGTGACGGCCTGCTGAATTTCGACGCCACCGTTTTCGATGAAGCCGTCGCCAGCGACTATATGTCCGTCCTCGACATCATCGGTGCCGACAAATCCGGAACCTCCAGCAGCAACGTCGTCAAGTTCTACAGCGCAAGCAGCAATTACACCACCGCAGGTACATACGACGTACAGGTCACCGTCACCGACCATGCTATCTCATCCGCAAAAATAAAGCTCTCAACCGAATCCACATATCGCGATGCAACTATCAGCTCGAATATCATAACGGGCAACAGCACCTTCGACGAAAACGGCGACCCCGTATATCCCGAGAACGGCCTGCAGTTAAGCGTTGACCTCAGTACC
>CAYNDE010000238.1:0-2994 GCA_964395535.1 uncultured Pirellulales bacterium | reverse complement strand
TCGATTCTGCTTTTTGCGGTTTATCTGCGAAGTGAGCGGAATCGAATTTTTTATAAGTATAGTATCTGCAAATCGGAGCAGAGCCGGCTCAAGCAGCAGCTCGGCAAGAAACAGCTACAATTGGAAGGCATTATAAATCCCGCGGCTATATCAGGCTCATTGGAGGAGAGCGGTGACGAATAAAGCTATTTACGGGAAAGCGGGCTGAAATAATTTGCAGCAGGGCCGGTGAGATTTTTGCGACGGTAAATTGAGAAGACAGCGTTTTACGAACATTTTGTTTGGCCTGTTAATCGTGGCATATGCGGCACTGATGGGGCGATGTTTCTATCTGCAGTATATAAAGAAAGATTACTTTTGCTCGGTCAGTGAGAAGCAGCGACAAAAGCTGATTTCCGAGAAACCTCAGCGGGGCGTTATCCTCGACAGGAGCGGCAGGGTGCTGGCGGCGAGCAATAAGATACAAACTATTTTTGCCGAACCCCGTACAGCAAAATCGTTCGAAAGAACCGCAGCGCAGCTTGCGCCTGTTGTGAAGGTCGAGGCGATACAAATCTATAACCTTATTAAAAACAGCGGTAACCCGGGCTATGTAAAAATCAAGGTAGATGCAGATAAAAAACAGTGTGAAGCGGCAAGTAAGATTAACGGAGTGGGTGTAGAGTCCGAGTGGCGCAGATATTACCCGATGGGGTCTCTTGTCTCACACATTGTCGGCTTTACGGGCGTTGATAATCACGGCCTTGAGGGAATTGAGCAGAAATACGATGAGAAGTTAAGCGGTGATGCCGGCGGTAATGTCGTTTTTGCAGATGTGCTTCGAAGACCGGTGCGATTGAAAGAGCAGAATTCATTTGTTACCGACGGCTGCGGTATTATCCTCACAGTCGATTCTACCATACAGCAGTTTGTGCGCGAGGAGCTTGTGCGTGTGAAGGAGGAGTACGAGGCTGAGTCTGCTGCAGGGATTGTTGCCGAACCGAACTCAGGGGCGATTCTGGCAATGGTGACACTTCCCGATTTCGAGCCGAGCCAAATTCGCTATGAGGATGTTAATAATTTTCGCAACCGTGTTATCAACGACCAGTTCGAGCCGGGCAGTATTTTGAAACCGATAGTCGCGGCAATCGCAATCGATGGTGGCATCGTCGAAAGGGGTGAGAAGATATTCTGCGAAGAGGGTGACTATCACGGCAAAGGATTCGGCAGAATCGGCGAGTACGGCGACCACAAATTCGGCGAGCTCAGCATCAGTGAAATTATTATTCATTCGAGTAATATAGGTATGGCTAAGATTGGCCAGAGGGCAGGTGCGAAGAGGCTTTACGAAGGTTTGCGGCTATTCGGTTTCGGGGAGAAAACGGGTATTGATTTACCGGGTGAGGCGGCTGGGCTTTTGCGGCCAAGCGATGAGTGGAACGGATACAGCGTGACGAGAGTACCTTTCGGTCAGGAAATCAGCACAACGGCTTTGCAGCTTGTTCAGGCGTTCTGTATTATTTCAAACGGCGGCCATTATGTCCGGCCTTACCTTGTCAGGGCGATAGTTGATAACGAGGGTAATATCGTAAAGCTGAAGCGGCCTCCACCACCGGTCGGTTTTGTAATCAAGCCTGAAGTGGCCAGGTGGATTGTCAGGCAGGCTATGACGGGCGTGGTGAACGAAGGGACAGGCAAGAAAGCCAAACTGCAGAAGTGGCAGGTCTTCGGGAAAACCGGAACAGCACAACTGTCACTGTTAGGGCGAAAGGGGTATTCGGAAAAGGATTATATAGCATCGTTCGTGGCTGGTGCGCCGGCAGAGAATCCGGCGGTTATCGTACTGGTTACGGTGTGCAGGCCTGATATAAGTCTGGGCAAGGGCTATACCGGCGGGACCGTTGCGGCGCCGGTTGCGGGCAGGATAATCGAGAAGACCTTAAATTATCTGGAAAGTTACAACGGAATAGCCCGGCATTAAATCGGCCGGCAAAAGAGGTGTATGGCCAAGATAATTTATGCTGTTGCGGGGGAGGGATTCGGGCACAGCAGCAGGTCTCATCTTATAGGGCAGCGGTTCATCGATGCTGGCCACGATGTGATGTTTGTCGGCTCAAAGAAGTCACTTGTCTATCTGAGGCAATATTTCAAGGAGCGAGTCAAGCCGGTTTTCGGTCTTTCTTTCGCATACAGCAAGGGAGGGGTCGACGCGTTCGAAACTGTCTGGCGTAACCTGAGCAGGTGGGCGATAGCTGACAAGGTTAACGAGAGATTGTTTCGCAGGTATATCGAACCGTTCGGTCCTGATTTATTGATAACGGATTTCGAGCCGTTCTGTGCGTGGTGGGCCATCCGAAATAATGTGCCTTTTATAAGCATTGACCATCAGCATTTTCTTACGCTCTGTAAGCTCAGACACAGGCCGGAAAAATGGTTCGAAAGGCTGACGGCGAGCCTTGTTACCGAATCGTATTACGTGGCTGCTGCCGCTTATATTATTATAAATTTTTTCGAGACGACTTTGAATATCGATGCAGCGGTTCTGTCGCCGCCGGTAGTAAGAAAAGCAGTGACCGAAAAATCCTGCCGGCAGGGCGATTACATACTTTTGTATTTAACGGCGGCGTATGAGAAAGAACATATATTAGATGTTCTGCATAAGTTCGCCGACGAGGAATTTTATATTTATGGCTTCGACGAGGACAGCCGAAGTGAAAACTGCATCTTCAAGAAGCGTTCCACGGAAGGTTTTTTGAATGATTTGGCCGGCTGCAGAGGTGTGGCGGCGAGTGCGGGTTTTTCACTTATAAGCGAGTGTATGTATTTCAAAAAGAAGATGCTGCTTATCGCACTTGCCGGCCAGTACGAACAAATTGTCAACGCTGATTATGTCGAACGGCTCGGCCTCGGTGTGAATGCAAAAAGTTTCGATGAGGAGAGTATGAGCCGATTTCTTGATGAGCTCCAAAAGCCTATGGGCGGCGGTGGTGATATTCTCTGGCCTGACAATGAAAA
>CAYNDE010000237.1:0-3006 GCA_964395535.1 uncultured Pirellulales bacterium | reverse complement strand
CGATTTATGTTGTCTATAAGGTTTTCACTCACAAGAAATTCGCTCAAAAAATCACTGACAGCCTTAGAAAAAGAATCCTGCGTAGAGAAATAGTCAAGAAGGTGTCTTTTGAAGACCTTTTGTTTTTAACGGGCGGCTATGGTGTGAGCAGAATTGACGTTGATAAGAGCAGCCCGCTTATTGACAAGAGTCTTGCCGAGTCTGATTTGCGGAAAAAAGACATTATGGTTCTGGCGATTGTTCGCGGCGATTCGACGATAGCAAATCCCGCTGCTAACACAAAAATCAGGCTCGGTGATGAGCTTATCTCTTTCGGTAATCTCGAAAATATCAAAAAGGGAGTCGGTGTAAAAGAGAAGTAAGTATAAGTAAGTGTCTGTTTTTTCGCTTTTATTTAATGATTTTGTAACTGAGAGCGCTTAATATGTTTGACTTTATTCTATTAAATTCCGGTATTTATACCTGGCTGATTATTCCTGCTTTAATTTTTGTTGCACGTGTGCTGGACGTCAGCCTTGGTACGGTAAGAGTCATATTTATCTCCAAAGGCCTCAAATACCTTGCACCGCTGGTCGGCTTTTTCGAGATACTTATCTGGCTGGTTGCTATAGGTCAGATTATGAAGAACCTTGCCAATCCTGCCTGCTATATAGCGTACGCGGGCGGCTTTGCTATTGGTAACTTCGTGGGTATCTGCATCGCAGAGAAGTTATCTATCGGCGTTGTAATTCTTAGAGTTGTTACTAAAAAGGATGCCGGTGAATTGATAAAATCGCTAAGCAAATCCGAATATGGAGCTACGAGCCTCGAGGGTAAGGGCATTGAAGGAAAGGTTAATGTGATTTTTACTGTTGTACCGAGAAGAGAAGTTCCCTGTGTCGTCGAGCTGATTAAGAAATTTAATCCCGGAGCATTTTATTCCATAGAGGAAGTGGGTTTTGTGGAAAAGGGTATTTTCCCGCTCAGGAAAGGCAGATTGGATTATGGTCCATTATTAAGATTTTTGTGGCCGTTCAGAAAAGGAAAATAAATATGAATCAAAAAGTCGGTCACGAGCTGTTTAAGCGTCATCCCGATAATCCAATCCTTTCGGTTGAAGACTGGCCTTACAGGGCTAATTCGGTTTTCAATGCTGCCGCTACTGAGATTGGCGGAAAAACGTTATTGCTTGTGCGTGTTGAGGATTTCAGAGGCATTTCACATTTTACAGCAGCCAGAAGTGACGATGGCGTAAGCAATTGGCAGATTGACAGCGAGCCTACATTGCGGGCTGACCCTGCAGGCCATCCGGAGGAACTCTGGGGCATAGAGGACCCGAGAATTACCTGGCTTGAAGAACTGAGCGAGTGGGTTATTGCTTACACCGCATATTCAAAAGGAGGGCCTTTGGTTTCACTGGCTACTACCCAAGATTTTCGTACTTTTGAAAAGTTGGGGCCGGTAATGCCTCCCGAGGACAAGGATGCGGCTATGTTCCCAAAGAGGTTCGCCGGCAGGTGGGCTATGCTGCATCGGCCTGTCGCGAGTTTACCGAGTCTTCCTGCTAATATATGGCTGTCTTTTTCTCCGGACCTTAAGCACTGGGGTGACCATCAGGAAATTATTTATGCCCGTGAGGGAAGCTGGTGGGACGCAAATAAAATTGGTCTTTCAGCGCCGCCGATTGAGACCAGTGAGGGCTGGCTTATTTTATATCACGGTGTTCGAAGCACGGCGTCCGGCTCTATTTACAGATTAGGTCTGGTACTGCTTGACCTTGAGGAGCCCAAACGGGTTGTGCGCCGGACCGATGAATGGATTTTTGGACCGAAGGCGACTTATGAGCGAGAGGGAGACGTTGATGACGTGGTCTTTCCGTGCGGCTGGACCGTTAAGGATGATACCGTCAGTATGTACTATGGTGCAGCGGATTCCTGTATAGCCCTTGCTACCGCAAGGCTGGGTGATTTGGTTGACTTTATTCTCGGCTGTCCTGAGTATAGTCTAAATGATTGGTGGAAAACCTCGTAACGTTTGAGAAAAACCACATTGAATAAAAGGAGAAATCGGGATGGCCGCTGAGAGAAATTACAATTCGAATGTTTATAGCGGTAAAGTTGTATATATTTTTGCATTTGACATTGCCTATGATATGAAGCGGGACCGCATTTCTGAGCTTCTCGGTAATCGGCTCGAAGAATTTTCTATAGGGCCGAGCAAACGCAGTCCAAAACAGATGTTTTTCTATAGGCCGCAAATGCTAAAATTGCCGGAACAGCAGTTTGAAATCGCTGGAAAATATATCAACATTCAGCAGGCGGTAAAAATCTTCAACATAGGAGCAATAAGCATCCGGTTAACGGTGCCGTTTGAAGTTAAACAGATTAGTCAATTGATAAGCTATCATGAATTTCATATTGGTCAGTTCAATATAGAACAGCATGTAAGAAAACTTGCGGAGGATATCTTACATCAGTTGGAACCTTTTTGTGTTCGGCCTGTAAGACAGCTTGGCCAGCCTGAGGAATATACAATCTTCTGTTTTGATAGGTTGCCGGGCGAAGATAATGATTCCAATTTTAATGCTGAGAACTGGTTTATGAATAATCGAAGAGATATTGCTGCTTTGCTAACAGAGGAAGAAAAACCCGATAGTCTGTCCGAGCAGGAGGCTACAGAGTCAACCAAACAGTATCTGACCTATTATAAGAAAGATTTGGTAGTTGTTGACTGGGATGCTGCCTTGGTTATTGGTGAAGAAGAAAATCTTGGCGATGTGCTGCATGTTATGGAAGTGGCAAATGTTCAGCTTATCGAGCTTGAGGCTTATGACCGGTTTCTTGATTCGTCTATGGAAACTGCGTACAGGGACCTGGCTCGCAGACATACGAGTCCGGGCAGAGAAGTTCTTAAAAATCTGCGTGAAATCAGAGTTGATTTAGCAAGATTGAATGACGAGCTTGTTAATATTACAAAGTTTTTTGGCGACTGGCATCTGGCGAGGATATACCAAAGCGTATCAAAGCG
>CAYNDE010000236.1:0-3008 GCA_964395535.1 uncultured Pirellulales bacterium | reverse complement strand
ATATTGAAATATGCGATGTTTGCGTTCAGGGCTTCGAGGATTTCGTTATCGGTTTTTCCGACGCCGGCAAAGACTACTTTTGTCATATCTGCGCCAGCCTGCATGACGCGGAAGAGCTCACCGCCGCTGACGATGTCGAAGCCGCAGCCGGCATCAGCGAGAAATCTAAGTATGTTTATGTTTGCACAGGCTTTGACCGAATAGCAGATGGTGGTGTCGATATCCCTGTATGCATTTTTGATTTTTTCAAGATGGTCAAGAAAGGTAGCTTTGCTGTATATATAGGCGGGCGTTCCGAGACTGTCGGCGACCTTTTCGATATCGACGCTTTCGGCAAATAATTTGCCGTCTTTATATTTAAAGTGGTCCATTTGCATTTATCTCTAACAGAGCTTTATCGCAGAGAATCGAATTCAACAGATATATAGCATTTTCACAAAAAAGTATAAGGGATTACAGAATAATTTCAAGAGGCGTTTGTTTTAATAGAGGGGCTTGAAAAACTGGGGATTTCAGCCTCATCATAAAAAAGAAGGTCTCATCGCAATGATGAGACCTTCTTTTTCCATCAAATGGTGCATTATCTTTTTTTCTTTTTGGCTTTCTTTTTGGTTGCTTTCTTCTTGGTCGCTTTTTTCTTTTTTGCTTTTTTCTTTGCCATTTGATTTCTCCTTTCGGCAAATTATAATTCTCAATTCAAGTTAACATTATTAAGTTACCAAATATTCCATCTTGTTGCGTATTTTATCGTCAAATTGTTTAAAAATACTTCATAAAAATTTTGTTTATTGATAATTTGCGCAAGTGTCCATATTATTATGTTGATGATGAAAAGCAAATAGAAAGATTGTTTTGTTAATGTTTAAGTTGTAAGTTATCTTATGAATTCTTCTTTAGTAAGTTTTAAGTTGTCGTTGGGGACGTAATGAAAGCCTTTTGCAAAAATGCACTATGGATGCAATATTCAAGTATTACAGACGTGTTTGGTGAAATTGTTTTTTTAGATTATGGACATTTGTTTTGTCAATGAATATACTCTTAGGTTGTTAAACCATTTTTTATTGTGATGACATAATAGTTATCTTTTTCAGTGTTTTTGGTTTATTGCAGCAGTTGTTAAGAGGGTAAAGTTTTTTAAAATTTTTTTGTCAGATTGGTTTTAATAATACACAATTATCTTGTTAATTTCTTATGGATAACAGAAAAATAGCCTTGTTCGGCGGAACATTTGACCCGATTCATGTCGGTCATACAGAGGTTGCATCATATGCAGCAAAAAAAATCGGAGCGGAGAAGATTGTCTTTATACCTGCGAAGCTTTCGCCACTGAAGGTATTATCGCCGGCAGCACCCGCGTCGGACAGGTTCGAGATGATAAAGCTTGCGATAGCTGGCAAGAGCGATTTTGTGGTTAGCGATTATGAATTGAGCAAAGAGGGTAACAATTACACTATTGAGACAGTAAGGCATTTTAAGAAAGATTTCGGCCCGGATGCCGAGATTTACTGGCTGGCCGGTGCGGACACAATGAATGAGCTCGAGCATTGGTACAAGATTGCCGAGCTGATACGTGAGTGTAATTTGTGTGCGATGTACAGGGCCGGCTGTGAGAGGCCGGACTTTACGAGGTTCGAGAAAGTTTGGGGTGCCGGGCGGATTGAAAAATTGCAGGCCAATATTATCGAGACGCCCTTAATTGATATAAGCAGCTCCGAGATTCGCAGCAGGATTGCAACGGGTGAGGACATAAGTGGTATGGTATGCCCTGCGGTTGGCGAGTATATAAAGAAGCACGGCCTTTATAAATAAAGGCCGTGCCTTTCATTGATGTAATCTACCTACCAATTTCGGTTCGATTATTATTTTTCAGAAGCTGTTTTTTTTACCGGTACCATAATTTCGGTTTCCGTCTGTTCGTAATTTCCCATCATAGCCTGAGAGGGAAAAACTTCGCAAGCATTATCCATGCTGACGTAACCGTTTTTATAAAGCCAGTTATGTAATCTTTCATAAATTGGTGACTGGTCGGTTGTGCCTTTAGGTTTTTTTGTAATCACTATTTCCATTGCAGGCATTGTTTTGACATCTATCATTTCGCCGAGAGTTCCTGCAAGTTTGAGGGCGCTTTTATCGACGGGGACTCTTATTTCCGTGAGGTAATGTTCTTTTGAGACGAGCTGAGGATTATTTAAATAGGTGCAGGATAAAGCGCCTTTGGGAAAGAGACCTTTTTGTCCGGCGAGAGCGTATAACTTACCAATGGCCGGTCCGATGTTTTCGTATGGCCCGCGGTATATCGTATAGAGTACGGTCTGCTCATCGACCTTGCGAATGGTGAATTCTAATTTTGAATCAATGTCTTTTTCCTCAGCTTCTGCGAAGCAAAAGGCGGTTATTAAAATCAGCGCTGAGACGATAATTGCACATAATACTTTTTTCATTTTTTTCTCCTTTCCTGTAATTTCTTCAAGCACCTTTGATTATTTTTTTCAGGGCTTTTATATGTTCGGCAAAGGCGTCGCGGCCCTTGCCGGTAAGTTTGATATATGTTTTCGGCTTGCGGTCAACGAAGGTCTTTTCGATTTTTATATAGTCTGCTTCTTCGAGTTTTGCAAGATGAGCACCGAGATTGCCGTCGGTTAATTTCAAGAGCTTCTTTAAGTATGTAAAATCAGCCAATTCATTATTATCAAGTGCCATCAATGCCGACATAATCTGCAAACGGGCAGGTTGATGTATAATATTGTTTAATTGTGCCATTACTGTCTCCAGCGTAATTTGATGTATAAACCGGTTGCAATAATCGGCAGGCTTCCGGCTAACGCCATCCATAAGCTATAATAGGAAATTGGAATAAGGTAAAAACCTGTAAGGATAACAGCAGTAACTATCGAGCCGAGCAAAACAAGATAAGTGGAGCCCGACCAGATACCGCTTGTTACCCATGAAAACATTATGACCGAACAAATGAAAGCATTTGTTTTCAGGCCGCTGATGGGAGATAAGAT
>CAYNDE010000235.1:0-3010 GCA_964395535.1 uncultured Pirellulales bacterium | reverse complement strand
GATGTCGGTTCAATGCTGGATAGCTTCCAAAAAGACCACAAGCATATGTCCAAGGAACTGAAGGCTAAACTCACCCGAGAGATTAAGGATATCGAGGCTGAAGTTGAAAGAATCCTGGGTGACGCCGACAAGCTTATCGGTGAATTCAGTGCTGGTATGGCTCAGGCGAAGAAAGCATGGAAAAGCATGTCTGCGGCCCTGGCCAGGGCAAGAAAGGCCGGCTTTATGATGCCTGAGATTGATGCTGGACAAAAGGTAAGAACAGTTAAGCAGGCAACAAGCAAAGCCCATGGTAAGAAAAGAAGTACACCTAAGAGCAAGAGCAGGAAGCAGAAAGTCGGAGCTGGTGTTTAAAAAGCAGTGAGAATTGACGCGTGATGCAGGACTATTGTTGTGAGAAGTAAGAAGACGAATATTCAATATTAACAATTTAATTTGGAGGTACAAAAAATGTTAGCTGCGATAGAATGGGAAAACCTTATTGCTGACCCCATCCGCCAAATGTTGTCAAGAATAATGGCCTATCTTCCTACCCTGTTGGGTGCATTAGTAATCCTGATAGTAGGCTGGATTGTGGCCAAGGCAATCAGACGTTTAGTTGACTGGCTGCTTAAAGTAACACGCTTCGATACACTGGCGGATAAGGCAGGTATATCAGAAGTTATAAGGAAAGGCGATTTGAAAATTTCTGCCAGAGAAGTAGTAAGCGGCCTGGTTTATTGGCTGGTTATTATTATGGTGCTTGTGATGGTAGTTAACGCATTAGGGCTGCCGAAGGCATCCGACGTTCTTACAAGCTTATTTGCTTACGTCCCGAAGGTCATAGCAGCCTTGCTTGTTCTGGTGGTTGCTATGTTTCTGGCCAGCTTTGTGTCAGGAATAGTTCAAACGGCTGCCGGAAATGCCAATATGCCCAGACCGGAGGTATTTGCCGGCGTAAGCCGCTGGGCAATTATAATTTTTGCAGCAACTATTGCCCTCGGAGAGCTTGGTATTGCAACGCTTTTGGTAACTGCTACCTTCAATATTATCCTTGCCGGCATTTGCTTTGCTTTGGCGATTGCCTTCGGATTAGGTGGTAAAGATGCAGCAGCAAGGTATCTCGATGAGTTAAAGAAAAGACACTCTTAGAAAAAAGAAATGAATAGTTAAGCTGCATCGGCAATAAACTGTTTCAAGTCGGCACAGAAAACGAAATCCTTGGTGATGTGCCGGCATATGACTCAGTGTCTGGAAAAGATGCAGGAGAAATATTAATTCAAGGATAGGACAGGTTATGAGCTTGATAAGATGTGCTTTTTGTAAAGGTACAGGTAAAGACCCTTTCGACCTATTGTCCGAGCTTGCCTTCTGTCAGGTTTGCAGTGGAACCGGCAAAGTCTATGTAAAGGACCCTGTTACTGAATGTGCATTCTGTAGAGGCACAGGTGTTCACCCTCATATGCGAATAAGCTGCATCGTCTGCGAGGGCAAGGGCAGTGTTACACATAAAAGCAGCGATGACCAATGCCCCGAGTGCGGCGGCATAGGCCGCAAAGTAAGCGATTACCTTCCATGCAGCAGTTGTGGTGGAAAAGGTTTTATTCGGAAAGTAATGGTTAAGAAAAATCTGTGCAAGGAGATTTGTCAAAATGATTGACGAAATGACAACAGTATTGGAACCAAGTCCTCTGCCGGACTTTGTAGAAACAAACTACGTAAAAGACCTGACTAACAGGGCCCTTTGTTATATTGGGGCCGGCTTTCCAGTTCATCTAAGAGGTCCCTCTGGTACCGGCAAAACGACACTGGCTATGCACCTGGCAAGTAAGCTTGCCAGACCTGTGGTAATGATTCACGGAGACGAGGAGTTCACTACCTCTGACTTAATCGGTGGTGAACATGGATACAGGATTAGAAAAGTTGTGGACCGTTTTATTTCAAGGGTGCTGAAAACAGAAGAAGACATGGTCAAACGCTGGGTGGATAACCGTCTGACTGTTGCCTGTAAATATGGATTTACTCTTGTTTACGATGAATTTACACGTTCCCGGCCTGAAGCAAATAATATACTCCTATCTATCTTACAGGAGAAGATGATGGATTTACCTGTAGCAAGAGATGGGGATGAACCCTATTTGAAAGTTCACCCGAACTTTACCGCTATTTTTACGTCGAATCCTGAAGAGTATGCCGGCGTTCACAGGAGCCAGGACGCTTTAAGAGATAGGTTGATAACCATGGATTTGGACTATTTTGACTATGAAACTGAAGTAGCGGTTACAGAAGCCAAGTCCAAACTATCCAGGTCCTATGTTGAAATGATAGTCAATATTGTGCGAGGATTGAGAGAATCGGGAAAGTGCGAGTTTGCACCTACTGTTCGAGGTTGCATCATGATTGCTAAAACTCTCAAGGTTCAAAAGTTAACGCCTTTTAAGGCAAATAAGGTGTTTATGCAGATGTGCCAGGATATTCTGGCATCAGAAACAAGCCGGGTTGGCTCAAAGACGAATCAAGACAGAGTTAAGCAAATAGTAAGAGAGCTCGTGGCAAAAGAGCTTGGCATGGGAGAAATCGTTAATCCTACTGGTAAAACCAGTCAGGATAATCCTGCCGAAGCCAATGATAAAAGGAAAATTACACAGGAAGATAAACAGAAAGATAAGAGTCTGGTTGAAGTATAAAAAGGAGACAATATCAAATGAAAACGATGCAGCAAATACCAAACTTAAGTAACATAAAAAGCGCACGTTCCACCGGCGCAACGTCTGTTCCCAAAGTTCAAAGACCCGGGCACCTGGAATTATATGTGCTTGGAATGCAAAAGAGTGTATTAGAAAAAGAACTTTCTGCTCTGGAGAAAAAAAGAGATACGGTCAAAAAACGATTAGACGGTATTAATGAACGCATTGATAAGTTACAAAAGGAAACATACGAAAAGCAAAAAAGCAAAAACTGCGAAAACACACCGACAAAGCCTCTCAAGACATTATCCATAAACTATTGAGTGGTATATCCAACGGTGTTT
>CAYNDE010000234.1:0-3014 GCA_964395535.1 uncultured Pirellulales bacterium | reverse complement strand
ATAATTGTCAGCCGCACGTTATCTCTTATCATCATCCGCCTTACGTCTTCTCTGCCGGCAAGAAGATGCTCGGCAATCTCATTCGCGCGCAGCAGCGCCCTGTCGTCAACCTTCTTCGAGCCCATTATCGGCAGTCCCCCGCAGCTTATCATCTTCGCATAGAAATTCGGGTCAAGCTCGTATCTTTCTATTACGGATTTTGGGATTGCTATGACCTTGCCCTCAGGTATTTCTTCGGCCTCATAATCGCTTTTTCGCTCTTCCGCATATTCTTTATTTCTGTCGATATATCTCGAATATCGCCACTGGTCTTCTCCGAGCGTCTCTTCTATCAACGCCGCCAGATTCGGGTCATACTCCTGCAGCTCCTCTCTGGTATCGACGTGGTTATGAATGCCGTCCACCTCTCCGCCTCTGCCCTCCTTATTGCAATCCCACCAATCCTGCACGCCCTCCGCCCAGTATTCAGCAGGATTTGTGGCTGAATATGTGTTTTTCCACAGCTCGCTGTCCATAGCATCTTTATAAGTCCGCCTCAATTTTCTCCCGAAATTCGGGTCTATCCTGCGCATGTGATTATCTATACAGTGTCCGAATTCGTGAATGAATATATTTTCACCTGTATATCTGTCCTTCGAATAATTAAGAAGGTTCTCCTCGCCGCAGCTCGTCAAGGTCGGGCTGCCGTAACCCCTCACTCGCCTGTTCTGATATGCTGCTCTCTCGGGGTCCTCTATATAATACTCGGGTACCTGCGAAACCTCTTCTTTGGCGCCGATGATAATGATGCGAGTGCCGGCTTCAGCCATTGACTGCCATATATCAGGCCGGTGCGCAAGCGCTTTGCCGATTAAGTACCTTACTTCGTACAGCGCCTCATCAGCAACCTTATCAGAGCTTGTAATCGCAATGCCGTTGGCATCGAGATACTTTTTATAAAACGCATCGAGTTCATACTTTTCAACAACCGGTTCCGGTGGTGCCGTAATCCGGCTGCTTGTCCCCCTCTTGTTTAAGTCATTTAGCTCAGATGATTTTGATGAACCACAACCAAGCAAAAATACAAAAATAATACCAACAAAAAAGAAATGCCTCTTCATAAAGAGCCTTTGCCAAAATCAAAACCTGTTGTTTGCATCGGTTTTGCAGTCTATCACAATCCGCACATAAATCAACGGAAAATTTTTAGAAACTGATTAACACCGATTTACACTGTTCAAATGTTCGACTGTCTAATTTCTCGCGAAGCGTGCAAAGTAATACAATGGAAGGTCTTTCGTGAGTACTACTTTTATATAATCTCCACAGATTTCCCTTAGAACTATTTAACTTTCTTGAAAGATATATTTTGCGAGTTGTCAAGTACACATCGGAATGCAGACACATGACTTAATTCGCCAACCAATAAACTGAGTAAATTGGCCTGAGTTCCTAAATCCATTTTATAACCAAAATATACAGCTGAAAAATCATTCGGGTCTACTCCGGAATCTGATACTATTCCTGTTTCGTTTTGCATACGAAAATCTATGATACGCCATTCGTTCTGCTCAAACCACTTGTGTTTATTATCTTTTGCTTTTCTCAAGGTGCATTTTTCAAATATTTGTTCTACAGCCTTGATGGGTTCAAGAATCAATATTTCAGCCCAATCCTCTACAGTCAGGTAAAGGTCTTTTCCTGGAACATATTCTACGGGTTTAGCAATAAGCCAAGGGGAGTCCGAATCTTTCCTGCAAGCCAACTCTATTACTACTCCCTTATGTTCTTCTGCATATTTATTCCATAAGTGATGATTGTCTTTCTCAATACCAAGGCAGAGTATTCGGAAATCATTTCTAATCTCTTTCCAGCGTTCGTTTACATCAGTGATACTATTTGAAATATTTACGGAGTCTTCCTTCAGTTCTAATATAGCCGAATCTTTGTCGCTACCAAATAATGATATTAAGTAAACTAAATCCTTAAATTGTTTGTGTATATTTTTTAAGTTAAGGTTGGCGGGGGGATTTGCAGCTAAGTCTATAATTGCATCTCGAATTTGTTTTTGCTTGTTGCCATCCATTTTTTCATCACATACCCGAGCCACATCAAGCGTATCATCAAACACGCTCGGGTGACCCCAGCGTAAAGTTCTGTTTTTTAGCACTTTCTCAGCAGTTGAGGTTGACATATACTTAAAAAAACTTTTTGGGTGATTCTGATTAATATTCATAACATTTCTAGAGATATATCAGGATATATAGATCAATAACCTGCCGTAAAACGGCAGGCTAAATATAAAGAAACCTGTGTAAATCAGTGTTAATCCGTGTCTGATTTATTTTGTTTTTCTCTATGTGCTCTGTGTCCTCTGTGGCTTAATTTATTTATTTTGTTTTTCGATAATATCTAAAATCTGTTCGAGCCTGTCAATTACAAAATCAGCGTATTCGACAAATTCCTTCGCTCTGTTGTGGTTAGTCAGCAAAACAGCGACAGCCCCTGCGGCTTTAGCGCACATTATATCAAAAAGGTAGTCACCAACAACCATACTGTCCTGCGGCACAATTGCGAAATGCTCACATATCTTTTTAACGCCGAATGTATCCGGCTTGACAGGTCCCTGTTCTCTTCCGACAACAACATCGAATTCCAGGCCGTGTTTCTCGGCAACTGCAAAGGCATTAGCCTTCGTGTTACGTGTCAATATCCCGATGCCGAGCCCCGCCTGCCTAAGGGCCTCCAATGTTTTTCTCGTACCCGGATTAAGGCTTGATTCCGATACCGCCCTTTGTTCGTGCAAACTCAATATTTTCTCAGCCCGGTTTCGCTGCTCCGCCGGCATTTTAGCCATCGCTTCCCAGACCGGCCCAGCGTCTTTCGACAGGCCCATCTCGAGACGTATAGCGTCAAAATCAAAAAACGGCTCGGTTATCGTACCGTCCAGGTCAAATATTACAGCCTTGAATGACATCTGTTCTTTCTACTCGCAGCAGCCCTCATCCTTTTTTTCTTAAAAGCTCGATTAAATA
>CAYNDE010000233.1:1909-3044 GCA_964395535.1 uncultured Pirellulales bacterium | reverse complement strand
TTTCTATATTTTATTTATGGTTTCTCTGTGAACTCTACGGCAAATAAAAATCCGTGCTATCCGTGAAATCCGTGGCTAACTTTCTTTTATATTTTTACCTTTTACTTTTAACCTTTTATTTTTTCTCTCTGTGTCCTCTGTGTCCTCTGTGGCTAAATTTCTTTTTGCTTTTTTATATTTTATCCTTCTCGATTCAAAGCCCTTTTATAAAAAGATTTATCGGCCTCTAAGAACTCTAAAACGCAACTTTAAGTCAAAAAATCTGCTTGACTTTGCCACCCAAAACCGATATAGTCAAAACCGGCATATTTGGGGAAGTAAACAGAGGCGGAAATATCATGTATTTCGTTTTTAATATATATCATTGTAACCTATAAACCAAAATAGGTTGATAAAAAACTAAAATTTAAACGCTTTTTTAGGAGGATTAAAAAATGAAAAAATTAACTTTCTTTATCCTGTGCCTGCTGCTGCTGACATCCGCGGCGCAGGCCGCAAGATGGCAGTTCCATTTCCATTACTACGACTGTCCCGGCGGCCGCCTCGAAGTATATGCCACCATCGACTGCGTACGGCAGCTGTTGCTCTTCGAAGGCTACGCACAACACTGTCAAACGTACGGCGGCTTCGTACCCAGTGAGCCTTATAACGATGTCATCTTCGATTTTTACTGGGACTATTGGTGCGGCAATGTAGACCACATCAAATTCGCACTGCCAGGCTGGAATGACATCACTGGACAATGGGAATTAAGAGACCTGCCCTCCTGGATTGATGCAAACGTCGAATTGGACGAAATAATGCCTTCCATCGGCGACCCAACCGGTACCACACCAAACGTTTATGTTATTGTTAATCTCGAAGAATGGTTCGCTGACCCAAGACCCAATCAATCTTCCTATGAAATCGTCGATGGTGAATGTCCTGACCTGCCGGGTTATCTAATCGGTACAACGCCGATTGTCTTCGATGCCTGTGCACCACAGGGACAAAACCCATTTTCTACTACACCATTAACCGGTACTCTACAGAATGACGCCGACCTGATTATCATTCCAGAACCGCCTGAACCGCAATTCGAGCAGCTCGATTGGGAAGGTCTTCTCACCACTACACCGGACAGCAACTGGGGACG
>CAYNDE010000233.1:0-1809 GCA_964395535.1 uncultured Pirellulales bacterium | reverse complement strand
AAATCAGCCTCAGGGCAAAAACCAGTGTGCACCCGGAGCAGTCTCCAACAGCCTAAAATACCTCCAGGCCAGGGGAAAAATCTCATCAACTCTGCCAACGAGTATAAGTGACGTTGGAGGTGTTCTCGGTACCGACGCAAATGGAACCGATTCCGATTGGCCCGACAAGAAAAAAGAGCATTACAAAAATCATGTCACCACAAGATATATAACCGCACCGCTTACCCTTGCAAAACTGCAGGATTTAATGAGGGAGCTAAAAAGAGGCCAGGACATCGAGGTCGACCTAAAAGGTCACGTCGAAGTACTCGCGGGTGTTCGTCTCAAATCGGATGGCACCGTCGATTTCGACCTCTTCGACGACAACCAGAAAGACAGCAACTCCGACCCGATGCACACTTCGCCTCTTTGTGGTGATGCAACAACCGATTATATTGACGGTTTCGTGCTCGAAAAATTCATAGTCGAATGTCCAAAAGAGCCCGGGCCGATTTCAACTGTAACGCCGTATGCACTCCTTGATCTCTTCGAGCAGTGGTGGAAAGCCCTAATGAGTAAATATATCACACCGATGACTGAGGATGGCTTCTACGATTACATAACACAGTGGCATATCTTCTGCGACGAACCGAACGAGCCGTATCCTGTCGGAGTTTACTCGACACCAGAGCTTTACGTCTGGGAAGGTGGTGGAGCCGGCGGTTATGAACCCAATGATGCAGGCCTGGTTATGGCCTGGAACGAAAGTGGTATGCCCGGCGAAAATATCTCAAGTGCCTGGAAGTTAACATACGGCGAAGACCCCGACTTCAGAAACTGCCTAATAACGGTGACTGTAACCGCACCTAAGTTCGGACCAAGCGGAAATATAACACAGGTCTCGCTCGGCCTGCAGAACAGCCCCTCACCGGGCGGCCCCGTTCGAGCCTGGTACTGGAAATGCGGACCAGCCGGCAGCGGCTGCCCCATCATCTGGAACACGGCCACAACGATTACTATTGACACCTCGAAAACTGGTGTCACTGCGGCATCGCCGGTTGCAACAAACTATATGAACAATCCCGCATTCAATCTCAGCACCGTTGATTGGATTATCGTTGACGAAAACGGCAACTGGGTCGGCGGGCCAAGTCCTGCCCCCGGGCCTGGAGGCTGGATGTTTATGTGGAACTACTGGCACTGGATGATGGTCACTCCGAAGACAACCGTGGATAAAGGCGTCTATCCAAAATGGAATCAGCCGCCCGTCGTAGCAAACCCAAATAGCGACCCGCCCATTATCATCGGCTGGGACGAGTTATCCGATTATAATAATCCGCCTATGATTGCCGACGACTGGCTGTGCACAGACGACCGTCCCGTCACCGACATTCATTGGTGGGGCTCATTTATCGGCTGGGAACAGCCGTACCTGCCGCCGGTACTGCCGAAGGCATTTCACATCGGAATCTGGACAAATGTCCCAGACCCCGACCCGTATGATTTTGCTACGTTCAGCCATCCGGGAGAGCTTATCTGGGAACTCGAATGCCGAAACTGGGTCTGGAACTTCGCAGGCTACGACAGAGACCCGCGTATGGGTGACTACTGGGAGCCGAATGAACCCGGCCACGATTATCCGATGGATACATGCTTCCAGTTCAATCAGCTCCTCTCGCAGAATGAATGGTTCGTTCAGGAACCGAACGAAGACGACCCGAACGGCACGGTTTACTGGCTGAGCATCGCTCCGATTTACGACCCGTGGGATTACACCGACCCGAACTTCTACCCGTGGGGCTGGAAGACACGCAGGCCCGAATGGAACGA
>CAYNDE010000232.1:0-3048 GCA_964395535.1 uncultured Pirellulales bacterium | reverse complement strand
CCGCAGAGCAAATCTTTTTTCTGGAGCTGCCGGAAGACTTCGGCAGGCTCTATATTGGCTACGCCTGACGGATTTTGAGGACTTGTTATTGCGGCGAAATCGAATTCTGACGGTATTGCAGAGTCATCGGCTTTCTTATAATCCTGTAAGAACTTCTCTATGGGCGTAAAATTGAAGCCCGGACCGGCGGCCAGCTCAGCCAGTACGACAAAGCTTTGCCTGCTTTTGAGCTTTTCGCTCAGCCTTTTTTGGTCGCTTCTCAAATAATTCTCCTTTAGGACTCTGGAAATAACGTTTTATATTATGGCTATAAAATTTACTCTATTGCTTTAAGCAAAAGCCTGTTTGTTTTGCGTTGATTGTATAGTCTTAAAGCTGAAAGCTCAATATCTATTTATAACCTTTTATGACAAAGACTTACGTGATTTCGGACGGCTGTTTTGCTAATATTTTGGTATATTATAGATTGAGACAATAAGTTTGATAGCCATCAAACATTGTGGATAACTTGTTGAAAACTAAAGGCGGTTTCCCTAATTTATCTTAAGAGCCCTAAGCCCATCTTTTTGAGCAACTTTATCCGCTTATTTCGGTTACCCTTTATTAATTTCAACAGTTTTTATTAAAAGCGCATAAGTAGCTTTTATATAGGAACTTATGCTCAGTCAGCGGGCAGGCTTACAAGGACGGCTTTATAAGGGGCTGGCTCAGCCGATAAAAACGTAGCGATAATAAAAATATGGTTCTCAGATATAATAAAATTTTAGCTTTCGTGGATAATTAGAAAATCAGGCACAAAATTCGCTGTGTGTCATTAGGACGATACCCCAATAGAGGCCGAAAAAAAGCCATTTACGATAACTCGTAAAAAACCTTATATTATTATCAAAAAGGGGCATCAAGGGGCTTTTATTTCACCCGCCACTCAAAAATGCCTGCCGAGAAATCCGGCTGCATCTGAAGCTCGATGCGAAGAGCGTCAGTTTTGACCGTTTCAAAAATCACGGTATTAAATTTGTCCTTTTCCAGCTTGAAACCGCCGGGTGCCCAGACATCCTTCCATTCATTGCCTTTTCTGTATTGAATCTTGAAGCTCTGTGGCAGGCGGTTCTCGTCGTCCTCGAGCCAGTAAACCTCAACGATGCTCGGCTCATAAACCTTTCCAAAATCATACTGCAGCCACTCGGTTGAGCCTTTTTTAGGCAGGAAGGTAAAGACAGGAAACGAAACATCAGAAGAGTTTGACGGTATAATGCCGTCATTGACGGCTTCTATACCTATTCCTTTTTCAGATGAGCTAACTGTGCTGGTTGCGGCGATGGAGGGAATTCCGGCAGGCTCAACGGCAGTTTCTTCTCTTGCGAGCCAAACGGCCATCTCTGAGGGGCCTCTGTGTGACCAGGCATAATACGGTATAGCGAGGAAGTTTTCGTTTTCTTTAATGAGAGTCTCTACGTCGTTGGTTTCTTCAATTCTGTAGGCCTTGGCGGTGCCCTTTATGGTTGTGATGCCGTTTAACAGATTCGGTCTAAATTCAGCTTCGAGTCTTATCTGGTCGTCAAGCAGCAAATTCAGGACCCGGCCGTCCTCTACATCCGGCGCTTCCACACAATAGACAATGGGTCCTCGCTGCAGTGCGACTCGGCCTTTATCCTCTGCAACCTTCTCATTAGCGAGCAGGCGCCTGACGGGCATCGGGAGATTGAATTCGATTACGTCGCCTTGTTCCCAGCGAAGCTCAATTCGTGCGTAGCCTTTTTCCATATCAAAAACGACAGGGACATCGTTGACCTTAAGGCTTATCTGTTCATCATTTTCCTGCATAAACCTGTACAAATTACTCGGCAGGGGTTTACTCCGGGACCAGCAGGGTATTCGAATGCACATAGTAAAAGTCGCCGACCTTTCCGGCTCGACCATAATCCTGACTAAACCGTCCCAGGGGTAGTTTGTTAATTGCTTTATCTGTACGTTTCTGCCGTCAAGCTCAACGGTTGTCTCGCTTGAAACGAAGAGATTGACGTAAAGCTCGTCGCCGCGCTTCGCATAGACATAACCCGGCAGAGACGCCATAAACCGGGTAATATTACCCGGACAGCAGGCGCAGACAAACCACTCGCTTCGAGAGTTCTGGCCCCGGGAGGCGAGTGCGTTGGGATAGAAAAACAGCCTGCCGTCCATCGAAACACCGGAAATCAGGGCGTTGTAAAGCGTCCGCTCAAGGACATCGATATATTTGGCGTCGCCGTGCAGCAGAAACATCCTCTGATTCCAGAGGACGTTTGCTATGGATGCGCACGTTTCGCAATATGCACTCATATTCGGCAGGTCGTAATCGGGGCCGAATCCTTCTATCGACGGCTCCGAACCCAGGCCGCCAGTTACGTATAGCTTTTTGCCGACGACGTTGTCCCATAGCTGGTCTAGCGCTTTTGTATAATTTCTGTCAGAGGTCAGTGCAGCGATATCAGCCATTGCTGAGTACATATAGCCTGCTCGGACGGCGTGGCCTACAGCCTCGTTCTGGTCAATGACCCTTTTGTGCGCCTGCGAATACTGCTCTCCGCCGGGGCCGCGTTTGTCCAGAAAGAACTTTGCAAGCTGCAGATATTTTTCCCGTCCGGTTGCCTCGTAGAGCTTGACAAGGCCAAGCTCTATTTCCTGGTGTCCCGGAGTTGTTTCATTTTTGCCGGGGCCAAAAACATCGCACAACAGGTCAGCGTTTTTTATCGCGACATCGAGCAGAGTGCGCTTGCCGGTAGCATAAAAATGAGCGGTTGCGGCCTCATAAAGATGGCCCATATTGTAAAGTTCATGGCTGTGTCCCGACAGCTTTGCCCAGCGTTTGTCCCCCATCCATGATTTCAAGCGCTCTGATTTATTCGTTCTTGCAGTGTACAGGTACCCGTCGTTTTCCTGTGCCGCTGCAATCAGTTTGATTAGGCCGTCAACGTAGTTTTCAAGCACGGCGTCGGGATGGACGCTTAACGAATAGCTTGCGCCCTCAATAATCTTATATACATCCGTATCATCAAAGGGATACACGCC
>CAYNDE010000231.1:0-3103 GCA_964395535.1 uncultured Pirellulales bacterium | reverse complement strand
TATCCATATCGCCGATATTCGACGATAAAGGCAAGCTGACCGGCACTGTTCATATAGCCAAAAACATAACCGAACGCAGATTGGCAGAAGAAAATCTGAGAAAGGCAAATGAAAAGCTGAAAGAATATAGCCAACTAAAGGACGAATTCGTTTCTATCGCCTCGCACGAGCTGCGTACACCGCTTTCAATAATTCAGGGCGCGATAAGACTTGTTCTGGATGGGATATCAGGCGGCATAAACCCGAAGCAAAAAGAAGTGTTAACTATGGCAAGAGAAAATGTGGAGAGACTCGGCAGGATTGTTAATTCACTGCTGACCGTCTCAAAGATTGAATCAGGCAAGCTGGATTTGCAGAAAAAGCTTATAAACATTTGCGAACTCATTAAAAGCACCACCACTGAACACGAAGGTATCGCCCAGGAAAAAGGCATTAATCTTGATTGCGAGGTTCTCGAACAGGGCATTGATATTTGTGTTGACCCTGACAGAATTAAACAGATTCTAATAAATCTTATTTCCAACAGCTTAAAATTTACTCCTGAGCACGGTTTTGTTAAGGTAACCTGCAGTCAGCAAAATGAAGAGGTTGTTTTTTCTGTTCAGGACTCAGGCGTGGGAATTGCGAAGGAAGATATCCCGAAGTTATTTGATAAGTTTACCCAATTCGGCAGAAAGGACGGTCCCGGAGAAAAGGGAACAGGTTTAGGCCTTACGATTGCAAAACAATTAACGGAGTTGCACGGCGGTAACATTCAGGTCGAAAGTGAAGTCAACAAAGGCACAACCTTCACCGTTTCTCTGCCGCTAAAAGCAGAAGACAAGAAAGAAACTGTGTCATCAGAAGCAGACGAACTTATCGAAACTACTCTTTCTAATAATTAGGCTCACACAGAATATGTAGTAAAAGTAGATTTATAAATAGCCTCTATTCATATCTTCAATTTATCATAACCTCTTGTGAGATAAGTGCTTACACTCACTTGCCTTTAGTCACCTTATTTGTTTGGTATGTTCGAAAAGCCAATCACACCAGCCGTCAAATCCCTTTCCGGTTTTCGCGGATACACTGAAAATCTTTATCTTTTTGTTCAGCCTGTAAACTTCGCTTCTGACCTTTTCAATATCGAAATCAATAGCCGCTCCCAATGAAAGCAGGTCAATCTTGTTTATCAAAAGCACCTTCGACTTGGCGAAAAGGGCGGGGTACTTGGCAGGCTTGTCGTCACCTTCTGCTACCGATAGCACTGCTGCTTTTGCGCTTTCCCCAAGCTCAAAAGCTGAGGGGCATACTAAATTACCGACGTTTTCAATGATAATCACCTCCGGCTTCGAAGCTGCCAGTTTTTCTATAGCACCGCTTACCTGTGCAGCGGACAGATGGCATGCCCCTTCGGTATTTATTTGAACGACATCTGCTCCTGTCACTTTTATTCTTTGTGCGTCGTAGTCGGTCTGTATGTCACCTTCAATAACAGCAATTTTGACCTTGTCTTTAAGCTCGTCTATCGTTCTTGTTAAAATGCTTGTCTTGCCCGAGCCGGGTGACGATATCATATTAAGACATAAAATCCGGCGTTCTGCGAAAAATTTTCTGTTCTGTTCGGCATATTGCTCGTTTGCACTCAGAATTTTTTTGCCAACCTTGACTTTCATATTTATCCCGTTTCAAATTCTATCTCTTCCAGAATTAATGGTGCGTCTTCCAAAAGCTCAAAATCTGTACTGTCGCAGCCTGCACAATAGCATTTTGAAAAATCAACTTCGAATTCTAAGCCGCATTTTTTGCAAAGCCCACGCATCGGTTTATGCTCTATCTCAAGCTTTATGCCTTCACATCTTGTTCCTTTACTGATTGCACTAAACGCCTCGACAAGCAGCTCATCATTGATTGCATTCAGTATTCCGCAGCTTATCTTTGCTCTTATCGGCTTTGACTTTTGCTTTGCCGTCTCAGCCGATATCGTCGCAAGAAGATTTTGTGCCACGCTCATCTCATGCATCAGCATATCCTCGGAAGCTGCTCACCGTATGGCATCTGAACAATCCTTCTACCGCCGATTGACGTTACCATTTCCACTGTCGGCACGTCCCTGACCTTTACTATCTCGCCTATTATATTAGCATCTCTTGCGAGCGGATTTTCTCTACAAACTTCCAGGCATTTTTCAGCCGATTGAGCCGAGACCACAGCTACGAATTTACCCTCGTTGGCTACATTTAAAACATCGAAGCCGAACATATCCGCCGCCGCCTGTACCGCGGCTTTTACCGGTATGGCAGTCTGTTGAATTTCAATACTCAGGCCGGTTTCTCTGGAAATCTCATTCAGCGTGGCTGCCAGTCCTCCTCGCGTCGGGTCACGCATAAATTTTACACCGTCGCTTTCTTCAAGCAGCTTTAACGCCGCCTCAGCTATCGAAGCGCAATCGCTCTGCAGCTCGCTCTCGAAGGAGATACCTTTGCGCTGCGAAATAATAGTCATACCATGGTCACCTATCGTACCACTCAGTATTATCTTGTCGCCGGCTTCGATTTTATCAAAGCTCAGTTCCACTCCATCTAATCTGATACCGATACCAGACGTATTTATGAAAATCTTATCAGCCTCACCCCTCTCGACTGTTTTTGTATCACCAGTGACAATACTTACCTTATTCTCGTCAGCTGCTTTTCTTATGCTATCGAGTATTCTATCAAGCATTTCCATTTCAAGGCCGGTCTCAATTATCAGGGAAAGCGATAGAACCACCGCCTTTGCGCCGCAAACCGCCAAATCATTTATGGTGCCGCAAACTGACAGTTTGCCTATGTCACCACCGTTAAAAAATAAGGGCTTGACGACGTAACTGTCTGTTGTAAAGCAGATAGACTTCGAGCTTGTTTCAAGATTGGCTGAGTCGTAGAGCTTTACCTGTTTTTGACCTTGAAGTTTCGCTAAGATTGTCCCCCTGATAAGCTCGTCCGAGAGCTGGCCGCCTCCGCCGTGTGCGAGCAAAATTTTAGCCTTTTCTTTTTCCTTCATTACTCGCACCTTTATCTTTGCCCATACTTAAAATATGCCGAGCAGGCACCTTCGCTGCTTACCATACAGGGCCCGACCG
>CAYNDE010000230.1:0-3115 GCA_964395535.1 uncultured Pirellulales bacterium | reverse complement strand
ATGACGTCAATATCGTCGCCGAGATTTATAGCGATGCAGGCGTCGCATTTGCAGCAGGGCTCTGTGGTGGGTGCGTCGGTGGAAAGGCAGTTGAGTGACTTTGCGAGAATTCTCGCCATAGTTGTTTTTCCGATACCTCTTGTGCCGGTGAATAAGTATGCGTGGGCGACGCGGTCAGTTTTGATTGCATTTTTTAGTGTCTGTGCGATGGGGTCCTGGCCGACGACCTCGTCGAAAGTTTGCGAGCGATATTTCCTTGCGAGAACTTGGTAAGTCATAGCATTATTTTTTTAAAAAGCGGCCGGGTTTGCCAGGCACGACTGAGCAATCGCTTATGGCTGCTCGGTTCCCCGCCTGACCAGGTTCACGGGCCCAGCCTGCGTGGGACCCGGCCATAAAGGTTATCCGTATCATTTCTGCACTTAGATAAGGAAAGTATATCAGAGAAAATAAGAAAATCCATAAAAAATTGAAATTGACAGTTTCGGTTTCTGTTTATAGGATTGCGGCGAAGAGGATTTCGATTAAAATCAGTAAGAGACGAGAGTTTTGAAAGATAATAAAAGGGGTATGGATTATGACAGTTAAGATTGAAGATAGCTGTACAGCCTGCGGTCTTTGTGTCGATACGTGCCCAGATGTGTTTCAGATGGGCGATGCAATGGCGGAGGTGGTGGTTGAGGAGGTTCCAGCGGAGCTGGAAGATGCTGTTCAGCAGGCGGCGGACGAGTGCCCGGTCGAGGCTATAATCATAGAATAACCAGTAACAGAATTTGTTGAGCTCAAGGATTATTTGCAGGCACCAAAATTATTTATCCTGCCTTCGGAGCATGGATATCCCGAACATAAAGGCTGTTGCTCCAATCGCCAGGAGAAGGGCCAGCGGTTTGATCATTTCTACAAAGCTTAAGTTGCGCCAGACTCCTGCCTCAAGGGCGAATATACTCCACTTCACAGGGCTTATATGACTGAGAGAACGCAGCCATGACGGCATGAAAACCAGCGGGACCATACCTCCGCCGAGCATTGTCATTACCATAAGCATCGCCCAGCCGGCACCGCCAGCACTTTGCTCGGTGCGCCCCAATGTACATATAAACATCATAAGACCAACAAAACAAAGTATCACGCAGACTGCTGCTAAAATGAACAACGGCAGATTCCGTATAGGTAATTTGAATATTAACTTTGCCCCGATGTAAAGAAAACATACTACAAAAACGCACGTTATAAAACACGCTGTGCCTTTGCCCCCGAGGATATGAGCGCGTCCAATCGGCCCGAGCTGCAAACGTTCAAACGTGCCCTTGGTTCGTTCCTGCACGATTGAAATTGCAAATGTTACCGCACACCCGAGAATCCCCCATATCATAGCCTGCGGAAAGGTAATCTGAAACGATGTGACAGGCCCTTCTCGTTCTCTGCTTATATCTGTTGTAGCAAAGTTCATCATGTCACCATCAAAGTGCGTTTGAAAGTTTTCATCATTTACATCTTTCAGCAGCCTGTCAAAGGCATCGAAAAAACCAAGGAAAAGTCCTGACTGCTTTTCATCTATGTCATTAGCATTTGCAACTTCATTACGCCAGTCTCCGATATTGTTTCTCATCCAGTCCCGGTCGGTGAATTTTTCAGCCATAGCCTGAAACTGGGCCTTGGCAAGCAGTCCCTGAAGGTACTGGCTTTCCATTTTGCGCGAAGGGTCCGATGCTATCTCTATCCTGGACTCGTCTTTCGTAAACATCGTCTCAAATTCGTTACCGAATCCGTTCTTTAGAATCACCGCTGCGAATAATTTTCCTGTCCTGACACTGTCTATTGCCTCATCACGGCCCATCGGCACTACTCTTAAAGCTTCGGAAGAATCCAGCAGTGATATATATGAGCTTGAAAACTCGGATTTGTCCTGATCCACTAAGGCGATTTTCATTCCCGACGGCTGACTGTCTGAACCGGCAAATACAAAGCCGAAAAACAATGCAAATAAAGCTGGAAAGCCGAACACGAAGAAAATATTGCCCTTATCGCTGAATAGAATACGCAAATCTTTAAGAGCCAGAAATAGTATCTTTTTCATTAGTCCCGCAGCCTCCGTCCGGTGAGTTTAAGAAAAACATCTTCCAGATTAGCTGTTTGAATTTTCAAAGAACTAAAACGCACGCCGCTTTTGTTAAGTTTTGCCAGTGCTTCCAGGGGCTTGGTGGTCTGAAATTTTATTTTTGTTTCTTCAAAACGTATATTCTCGTCTATGAGCCGCCGTATTTTATCAGGCTCTGTAAGTTTTTCCTCCAGCTCAGCCTCGATATGCGACGGCCCGCCATGCCTGGTAATAAGATTTTCAACGCTGTCGATATCCATAATTCTGCCGTGGTCAAGAATCGCTACCCTGTCGCAAAGCCGCTGGGCCTCCTCCATGTAGTGGGTCGTGTATATTATTGTCCTGCCTTGTCTCTTCATATTCTCGATCGTCTCGAATATCAAATTGCGCGACTGCGGGTCAACACCAACTGTGGGCTCATCAAGCAGCAAAATTGGTGGCTCATGTAAAAACGAGCACACCATATTAAGTCGACGTTTCATACCGCCGCTATAATTACCGGCTCGCTCTCGACTTCGCTCGCTAAGCCCTGCTAACTCAAGGCAATCCTTTACCCTTTTCTTTAGGTACTGTCCTTTCAATCCATACATTCTGCCGAAAAATTGTAAATTCTCCCGGCCCGATAGCTCCTCGTATATTGCCAACGCCTGTGGTACCATTCCCAAAGACATACGAACCTCAACTAATCTTGGGTTGGTCCTTCCGTCAAGCGTAATTGTCCCGCTGTCGGCCTTCAAAAGTCCGCAAAGCAATTTAATCGCAGTCGTTTTACCCGCCCCGTTAGGCCCTAACAATCCGAATATCTCCCCCTTCATCGCCTCGAAACTCACATCGTCAAGCGCGACAGTTTTACCGAACCTTTTTTTAAGATTTTCAACTTTAATCACCTAAACTCTCCCCGTAAACACAAACGCTTATTCATTGTGCACTTTATTTTGCAAGCTCTTTTCCCCTGTCACGTGCTCGTTTCAGCGCCGCTGTAACAAGCGGGCCGAAACCGCCTTCAGTAAATACCTT
>CAYNDE010000229.1:0-3120 GCA_964395535.1 uncultured Pirellulales bacterium | reverse complement strand
ATACTTGTTCGCCAGTCACAAAAACGCGAATTTGAAGTAATCGATTCACCGAGAGCGCAAAGCAGCCTGATTAAAGAAGCTGCCCTTAGTTCAATAGCTGTCAGTGACATCGACGGCAAAAAAGGCCAGGAGCTGCTGATAGCTCAGAGCAATTTTGCAAGGAGTCTCATTTTTGCTGACTCAGAGAAGTGGAGTGTTGTGGACCAATACAACGCAAAGAGCACCGAGAACAAAATATCCGCCGTAGCCGCTTTCGATATCGACGACAAAGACTCGAACCCTCAGCCGAGCATTTTCTTGCTCGACAGCCAGAAGGGAAAGCTTCAGATGCTCTCCGCAGGCGAGGACAAAACATATCGTTTCGAAAAGGAAATCGACATCGGCAGATGGGAATCCGCAGACCACCTCAAGATTCTTTATGCGCCGTTAACAGAAAAAAAGGACAAAAGCATTATCCTTTTTGACAGCAAGAAATTTGCGCTCATAACCCCGGAAAAAGAAGCCGGCAGGGCCGAGCGTCCGGAGCAAATTTTCAGTTATGAGACAAAAATAAAGGATGGAATATATGGAAATTTCTCAGCAGGTGACATAAATTCCGATGATGTCGCAGACATTATTATGGTAGAGTACAAAAACAAACACATCGAAATACTTACAATCGACCCGGAAGGAAAACCGGCTGTCGGAATGAGGTTCAAGATATTCGAAGAGAAAGATTATCGCGAACAGGCGACCAAAACTACGGTTGAGCCGAGATGGCTGAAGGTTGCAGACGTTACCGGCGACGGAAAAGACGACCTGGTGACAATAATTCACGACCGCATTATTATATATCCCCAGGACTAACTTCGAAACATACACGGTTACAAACAACAAAGCTCTGTCATATTTTGAAACGGCTGAGTAAGAGATTAAGAAAATATGTCCCAAAAAAAAGGCAAAGTATTTATTGCACTCAGCGGCGGAGTTGATAGCTCGACTGCCGCTGCACTGCTCATCGAACAAGGCTACGATTGCAGCGGCATATTTATGATTACAAGCGACAGGCCCAAATCATCACCCGCCAATGCCAAAGCTATCGCAAAAAAACTGGGCATAAAGCTTCATTTATTGGATTTACGTACCGAATTCGAAAAAGTACTTGAGTATTTTACAAATGAATATAAAAGCGGCAGAACACCGAATCCGTGCGTTTACTGTAACAGGCATATCAAGTTTACAAAGTTGCTGGAATTTGCAAAAACCAAAGGTGCCGATTTTTTTGCGACCGGCCATTACGCCGCCATTCACAAAAACACCACAGGCGAACCTGGTTTGTACGCTGCCACTGATTTGCAAAAAGACCAGTCATACGCCCTCGCAATGCTCGATAGAAAAATTTTGGAACAGCTTATTTTCCCGCTCGGCCGATATTCCAAAGAGCAAACTCGCAGCCTTGCTTCTAAATTCGGCCTTGAAATTGAAGGCCGACAGGAGTCACAGGAAATATGCTTTATACCCGATGACGACTATGCAGCCGTCCTTGAAAGCCGATGTCCCCAAATTGTCAAAAAAGGCAAAATCATTGACAGCAGCGGCAAAGTATTGGGCGAACATAACGGCACACATAGATTCACTATCGGCCAGAGGCGGGGGTTGCGAGTTGCAATGGGAGTGCCTTACTATGTAGTCGATATAGATGCAAAAAGCAACACGGTAACACTCGGGACCAAAGAACAGACTTTGAGCAGCACACTTCTGGCATCCGGCGTGAACTGGCTTGCGGACAAGCCGGGTTCAGCTTTTACGGCGAAGGTCAAAATCCGCTATAACAGCAAGGCCGTTTCAGCCAGGGTTATTCCGCAGGAAGATAATGTGATAATCGAGTTTGAAAGCAAAGTCTCAGCGGTAACGCCGGGCCAGCTTGCCGTCTTCTATGTTAAGGATAACTTTGGCAGCAGAGTTATTGGCGGCGGCTGGATAGAAAGACCTAAATAAAAGCTGTTTTTGCAAGGTTGACCCTTAAAAGCAATCTGGTATAATGCAGTGCTAATGATTGTCAGAGCCTCCAGTTAAGAGGATATTGGTATGCCGACAAAAACATTAGAAGAAGTGGCCAGGTATGTCAATGGACGCGTTTTTGGCGACCCGAACGTAAAAATCTCCTCCGCAGCGACGTTGAACAAGGCCGGCGACGGGGACATCAGTTTTTTAGCCAACCTCAAGTATGAAAAGCAGTTGCGTACTACAAAGGCCAGCGCCGTAATAGTCGGTAAAGATACAATCACTGATTCGAAAGTCCCCCTCTTGGTAGCCGAAGACCCTTATTTTGCCTTTATGCAAATTATGGTCTTGCTGCACGGCCATCGTAAGCACAAAAAGGTCGGAATCAGCAGGCTGGCGTACATCTCCGACAGTGCAAAAATAGGCGCCGACTGTGACATACATAATTTTGTTACCGTAGCCGACGATGCCAGGGTCGGCGACAGGTGCATTATTTATCCCGGAGCATATATCGGCGAGGGTGTAAACGTTGGCAATGACTGCATTATCTATCCCAACGTTACTATCTATGACAACTGCAAAATCGGCAACCGCGTCATTATAAACGCCAACTCAGCCATAGGCGAGGATGGTTTTGGTTTCGCAAGCCATAACGGCCTGCACCATAAAATACCTCAAATCGGGTCCGTGATTCTCGAAGACGATGTCGAAATCGGTGCCTGCTGCGGAATCGAACGAGGCACGCTCGGCGATACCATAATAGAAAAAGGCACCAAGCTCGGCGACCTTGTAGCAATAGGTCACGGCACAAGGATTGGCCCTCACTGCCTTCTCGTCGCACAGGTCGGAATCTCCGGCTCAACCATTATGGGCCATCACTGCATTGTCGGCGGACAGGTCGGCATAACAGGTCACCTTACTATCGGCAATAGTGTTATGATTGGCGCCCAGGCCGGCGTAATAAATAACGTCGGCGACAACAAGGTAATTTTCGGTTCGCCCGCAATCGATGCAAAAATAGCCAGGCGTGCGTATAGTATGCTCAAGAACCTGCCCGATATGCGAAAGAGCATCCACGACCTCGAAAAGCAAATCGCAGAGCTCGAGCAAAAAAAGAGCACAAAGAAAAAGAAAGCT
>CAYNDE010000228.1:0-3132 GCA_964395535.1 uncultured Pirellulales bacterium | reverse complement strand
AGCTGCTCGGCGGCTTCTGGGTCGGCGGGCCTTTATGTATTGTTAACTTTGTAGACTTTGCAAATTTCGCTGAATACTGGATGCAGTCAGGTGCCGGCCTGCCCGCTGATTTATATCAAGACGGTATTATCGACTATGACGACCTGCTTGAATTTGCTGACCTCTGGCTGTGTATCTGCCCGTATAATTGGCCGCTAAAATAAGTGCAAATTTAGGCTCCCTGGAATAAGCTGACGTTTTTATTAAAAAAAGCTTGCAATTATAATAATGGTCGGTTATAATATTATTTAAATAATGTATAATGTTTTAATAGGCATATGCCGATTTTTTATGTAGGACGAAGGAAGCTTCTGTAAAAGACGTTGAAAGGACATAGCCAGAAGATGCTGACGACAGAACAAAAGGAAAAAGTAATCAAGGATTTTGAAATCCATAAGGGCGACACCGGTTCGCCGTTCGTGCAGATTGCGCTTCTGACTGAAAGGATTAATGAGCTTACAGAGCACCTGAAGGTACATAAAAAAGACCATTCTTCACGTCGAGGCCTGCTCAAAATGGTCTCAAACAGATCGGCACTGCTTAAATATGTCAATAATAATGACCCACAGAAATATCGCGAAATTATAAACCGGCTTGGTTTAAGAAAATAAGAAAGATAGAGAGTTCGTAGTTTGTAGTTAAAAGCTCATAAGCAACTTATATTGTGTTGTGAACTTTCAACTACCAACTACGGGCTCGCAACAATTGAGGAAAATATATGTCGAATTTATGTGAAGTTCAGCGAGAAATTGGGGGAAGAATATTATCAATTGAAACCGGAAGGATTGCTAAACAGGCTGATGGTGCTGTTATTGTCAGGTACGGCGATACTATTGTTCTTGTCGCTGCAGTGACAGCCCCGCCTCGCTCCGAAGATATCGATTTTTTCCCACTCAGTGTAGAATATCGTGAACAGCACAGTGCCGCAGGAAAATTCCCCGGCGGTTTTATTAAACGAGAAGGCAGGCCAAGCACAAAAGAAATCCTGACCGCCAGAATGATAGACAGGCCAATTCGACCTTTATTCCCCGAAGGATATTGTCAGGAAGTGCAGGTAATAGCAAATGTATTAAGCTTCGACGGCGACAATGACCCTGATGTCCTTGCTATGATTGGTGCAAGTGCAGCCCTGACTATAAGCAAAATTCCATTCCTGGGACCTACCGGTTCCTGCAGGTTAGGCAGAATAGATGGCCAATACGTTATCAACCCCACGCATAAACAGCTCGAGGAAAGCGACTTGAACCTTCTCCTTGGCGGCCGAAAAGAAGCGTTGAATATGATTGAGGTCGGTGCAAAACAGGTTTCAGAACAGGTAATTGCCGATGCAGTTACCGAAGCTCATAAGACCGTTGGACAGATTTGTGATTTGATTGAGCAGCTCCGTGAAAAAGTGGGCGTCGAAAAAGAAATTATTATTCAGGAGCAGGATGAAGAGCTTTATGCCAAGCTTCACTCAGAGCTTGCTGATAAATTGCTTGAAATAAAAAAGATAGTCAAAAAGAAAGAGCGTAACCAAGCTGTAAATGCCTTATTAGACAAGACTATAACCCGCTACTGTGAATCAGAAGAACCTGACGCTCAGATTTATGATACTGGCCTGGTTAAGAGAACACTGTCGAGAATTGAGTCTGAGGTGGTCAGACAAATGCTTCTTGACGGAAAGCGAATTGATGGCAGAAGTTTCAACCAAATCCGGCCTATCGACTGTGAAGTAGGTATTTTGCCGAGGACTCACGGCTCAGCCGTTTTTGCGCGTGGGGAGACACAGGCTCTGGTCAGTGTAACCCTCGGAACTATCAGGGACGCTCAGATTGTTGATGGTTTGCTGGAAGAGTATTCTCAAACCTTTACCTTCCACTATAATTTCCCGCCTTATTCTGTAGGTGAGGTCAAGCCGGTTCGAGGACCCGGAAGAAGAGAAATCGGCCACGGCTCGCTTGCTGAACGAGCTCTTGAGGCTGTAAAGGCTCCGGATGAGGAATTTGCCTATACAGTCAGACTTGTTTCGGACATAACCGAATCCAACGGTTCAAGCTCAATGGCATCGGTTTGTGCCGGTTCCCTGGCACTGATGGATGCCGGCGTACCCATAAAGAAAGCTGTCGCAGGCATCTCAATAGGTATGATAAGTGACGGTAACGGAAAGTATAAGCTCCTGACGGATATTATGGGTGAGGAAGACCACTTTGGCGAGATGGATTTCAAGGTTGCAGGAACGACAGACGGCATCACTGCTATCCAGCTTGACATCAAGGCCGAAGGACTGGCCCACGATGCTATGGTCGAGGCTCTCGAGCGAGCCAGGCAGGCACGTCTGGAAATCTTAGATATTATGGAAAAGACCATCAAAGAGCCCAGAACCGAGTTAAGCAAATATGCGCCGAAACTCATTAGCATTGAAATTGACCCCGAATTAATCGGCAAAGTAATCGGCCCCGGAGGCAAAACAATCAAGGGCCTTCAGGACCAGACCGGAACCAAAATTGAAATTGAGGAAGACGGAACAATATATATAAGCTGCTTTGAAGGTGAAGGCCACCTCGAAGCAAAAGAAATCATCGAATCGATGACTCAGCCGCCTGTTGTCGGTAAAATCTACAAAAACTCGAAAGTCGTTTCTGTAAAAGACTTTGGAATATTTGTCGAAATCGCTCCCGGTGTCGAAGGCCTTTGCCACATAAGCGAGCTGGCCAACGAGTATGTCAAGAACATTGACCAGGTTTGCAGGGTTGGTGACCTCATACCTGTAAAGCTGATTTTAATTGACGAACAAGGCAGGCTGAAATTATCTCGCAAGGCTGCTCTTGCCGACCAGGACAAAGAAAAAGAGCCGGACGAAAAAAAAGCCCCTCCCTTAAAACAAACTCGTAAATAAATCAATATTAAGACGCAATCTTTTTTTCGTTTAGCCCCCAGGTTTATCCTGGGGGTCTTTTAAAATGTTTAGCCCCCAGGTTTATCCTGGGGGTCTTTTAAAATGTTTAGCCCCCAGGTTTATCCTGGGGGTCTTTTAAAATGTTTAGCCCCCAACTTTAAGAGGGAATTGCGCCAAATTACCTAAGTTATTGCGCACTATAGAGTTCGCCCTTA
>CAYNDE010000227.1:0-3142 GCA_964395535.1 uncultured Pirellulales bacterium | reverse complement strand
GAGGTTTCGGCAGGCCGATATATATCAATGCAGGTTATCCCTTTCCAAAGAATCCGCCCTACATAGACCACGATTATAATCCTGTCGGCTCTTATAGAAAAACATTCACAGTCCCCGACCAGTGGAAAGACAGGGAGGTTTTCATACACTTTGACGGCGTAATGAGCGCTTTCTATCTCTGGATAAACGGCAAAAAAGTCGGCTACAGCCAGGACAGTATGACTCCCGCTGAGTTCAATATCACAAAGTATCTTCGCAAAGGCACAAATACCGTCGCAGCAGAGGTTTACCGCTGGTGCGACGGCAGCTATCTCGAAGACCAGGACACCTGGAGGCTCAGCGGTATCTACCGTGACGTTTACCTTTTCTCGACACCAACGCTGCACATAAGAGACTTCTTTGTAACAAGCGACCTCGACGAAAATTACGAAAACGCAAAACTGACAGCCACAACAACAGTAAAAAATTACTCGAACAAGACAATAAAAACAGCAGATATTGAATTAAAACTGATTGACGCCGATGGCAAACAGGTAGTCTCTTCAAAGGCGGGATTAACCAACTCTCTCAAGGCCGGCGAGAAAAACCAAATTGTCCTGCAGGCCGATGTTCAAAAACCGAAAAAGTGGTCCGCCGAAGAGCCGAACCTTTACACCGTTTTGCTGACGCTAAAAGACGCAAAAGGCAATGTGCTTGAGGTTCAGCGGTGCAATTTCGGTTTCCGCAAGGTTGAAATCAAGGACGGCCAGCTTCTGGTTAACGGCAAAGCCATTTATGTCAAGGGAGTTGACCGGCACGAGCACGACCCCGACAACGGCAGAGCAATCCCCTACTGGCGGATGGTCGAAGACCTGAGGCTGCTGAAACAAAACAATATCAACACTGTCCGCACGTCGCATTATCCCGACAATCCCGTCTGGTATGAGCTGTGCGACCAATACGGAATCTATTTGATTGACGAGGCCAACATCGAATCGCACGGCATGGGCCATCACGAAAATCCAATCGCAAATGACCCGCTGTGGAAACACGCACACCTTGAACGAGTTCAGCGGATGGTTGAGCGTGACAAAAATCACCCGTCTGTAATAATCTGGTCGATGGGCAATGAAGCCGGTGACGGCACCAACTTCGAGGCTGCAAGTGCCTGGATACACCAAAGAGACACTTCCAGGCTGGTGCAGTATGAGCCGGCGAGGGAAAAACCTTATACAGATATCGTCTGCCCGATGTACGCGTCTATTTCAGATATAAGAAGATACGCCCGCAGAGAACCGAATCGCCCGCTGATTATGTGCGAATATGCTCACGCTATGGGTAACAGCGTCGGCAACCTCCAGGACTACTGGGATACTATAGAAGAGTACAAAAGCCTTCAGGGCGCCTGCATCTGGGACTGGGCCGACCAGGGACTGAGAAAAAAGGACGACAAGGGCAGAATGTTCTGGGCTTACGGCGGCGATTACGGCGAGAAAAAACACGATGGCAATTTCTGCTGTAACGGAATAGTAATGCCAGACAGAACACCCAACCCATCGCTTTACGAGGTTAAAAAGGTTTACCAGAACATCAAAGTCAAACCGGTTGATTTGGCTGAAGGAAAGCTGACCGTTCATAACAAGTATATCTTCAAAAATCTCGATTTTGCCGATATCGCCTTCGAGGTTACAGCCGACGGCGAAATTATCCAGAAAGACAAGCTGCCGAAAATGTCACTCGCTGCAGGCCAAAGCAAAGAGATTCAAATCCCCATCCAAAAACCCGCAATCAAAAAAGGAGTTGAGTACTATTTGAAGGTTATTTTTTCTCTTGCAGAAAATACACTCTGGGCAAACAAAGGACATATCGTCGCCTGGGACGAGTTTGAGCTGCCCTGGTATGCAGAGCCGGATGTTATAGATATTAACAGCATACCGCAACTCACCCTCGATGACAAAGCCAATGCTGTCATAGTTAAGGGAAAGGATTTTTCAGTAAAAATTGGTAAGGCAAGCGGTGCAATCGAATCATTTATCTCCGCAGGTAAAGAGCTTATAGTAAATCCTCCCGCACCGAATTACTGGCGCGTCCCCACCGATAACGATAACGGCAATAAGATGCCCGAAAGACAGGGCATCTGGAAAGACGCAGCCAAAAACAAAAAGCTCGAACAGGTAACAGCGGAACAACCAAAGCCGGGTATTGTGAAGGTGACAGCTAAATATGCCATACCCGTTGGCGAAGGCTCGCAGCACACTATTGTTTATACCATTTACGGCAGCGGCGATGTTTCAATCGAGAATAGTTTCGAGCCGAAAGGCGACAGATTGCCCGACCTGCTGCGATTCGGAATGCAAATGGCGATAGAGGGCGAATACAACAAGATGAGCTGGCTCGGCCGCGGGCCGCACGAGACCTATTGGGACAGAAAAACCGGTGCCGCTGTCGGTTTATACGATGGTACTGTCGAGGAAAATATTCACACTTACGTCCGCCCCCAGGAGAACGGCAATAAAAGTGACGTCCGCTGGGTCCTGTTTGCAAACGATAGCGGCCAAGGCCTTTTAGCCATCGGCGAGCCGTTGATTGACTTCAGCGCCTGGCCGTACTCAATGGAAGATTTGGAACGGGCAAAGCATATAAACGAGCTGCCAAGACGTGACTTTATCACGCTCAACATAGACTATAAGCAAATGGGTGTCGGCGGTGACAATAGCTGGGGTGCGAGAACGCACCGTGAATATACCCTGCCGGCAAAACCGTACAGCTATAAATTCACACTCAGGCCGTACGCACCGCAAATGGGCGAAATAGCAACCACAGCAAGAAGGAAACTGCCGCAGTTAAACTAAAAAAGAAAAATGCTCAAGGATTTAATAACCAAAAACAGAAGCTATAGGCGCTTCTACCAGGATAAGAAAATCGAAGAGCAATCGCTAAGACAGCTCGTTAACCTGGCCAGGCTTTCTGCCAGCGCGGGAAATTTACAATCCTTAAAGTACATCCTTTCCTGCGACGCTGAAAAAAACGCCGCCATTTTCCCAACTCTGCGCTGGGCGGCGTATTTAACCGACTGGCCAGGACCCGATGAAGGTGAAAGACCGGCTGCCTACATAATAATACTCGGTGACACTAAGATATACAAAGATTTCTTTTGCGACCA
>CAYNDE010000226.1:0-3145 GCA_964395535.1 uncultured Pirellulales bacterium | reverse complement strand
ATACCTGGCAGGAGCTTTAGAATGGCCAAAATCCTATTTCGAATATCCAAATTTCTGCCTAAAAAAGACAAACTTATTGGTCTGGATATAGGAAACTTTTCCATCAAGTTAGCCGAACTTACCCATCAGCAGGGCAGGTTGGTTCCTACGAAGCTCAGGTTGCAGGAAATAGACCTTCACAAAGACAAACAAGACGGCCAATTAGATGCGATAAAGGATTTGTTCCGTGACGTTAATATACAAAATGCAAAAATCAATGTGGTCATAAACTGCTTTCAGAGCTGTATGAAAACATCTTTTATCCCCTTTATGCCCAAATCTGAAATTCCGCTGACACTTAAATGGGAAATAAAAAAATTCATTTCTTTCCCGGCAGAGCAGGCAGTAATGGATTACGAAATCCTTCAGGAAATAAACGAAGGCGGCGTTAAAAGAATTAAAGTCGCCATAGCCTGCTGCCCTAAGGAAACAGTTGACAAATACCTTGATTTACTCAGTCCGATAGGGATCGAACCTTCTTTATTTACTCAACACTGCTTTGCCTTAAAAAATGTCATTAATAATCTTTGTTCAGAAGAAAAAGGAACAGTTGCGATTTTGGATGTTGGCCATAATATCAGTGAGCTTTTCATTTTTCAGGATAGAGAGCCTGTATTTAATCGGAAATTACCTGTAGCCGGCCAGGACTTCACACTGAATATGACACAAACGCTTGTATCCGACCACGGAAAAACAGAATTGACGTTAGAAGAGGCCGAAAGCATTAAGAAAAAATACGGCATCATTGATTCCAACGATTCTGAGATATTAGAAGGCAACATTACCGGTGCACAGCTTATTCCTCTTATCCGACCCAATTTAGAAAAACTTCTAACAGAGATCGAGCGCTCCTTTGCCTATTATCGCGAAAGAGAACAAACCGCACCAGTTGAGCGGTTGATCTTGTTGGGGGGAGGCAGCAACCTTAAGAATCTGACAAATAATTTAAGCGAGAACCTGCATATTCCTGTCCAGTTGGGTAATCCATTTGCGTCGTTTCCGTTAAGTGAAGCTTCTTTACCCGGCAATGACCCACAGACAGTAAACAGGTTTGCTTCAGCTTTAGGTGCAGCTTTGGCCTCACCGCACGACATCAATCTCTTGCCTGTAGAGATAAAACAGCGGACTAAGTTGTTAATCAAGCGGTCCTCAATTAAGGCCCTGGTTACTGCGGTGGTTGTAAGCCTGGTGTTATTATATACGGGAATGAGATTGAGCCTGGGCATTTATAATAATCGTATTGCCGCGGCAAAGTTAGAGCTTAATGCTTTATCACCACAGATAGACCAGGTACCGAATCGGCTCTTTCTGCAAGGCATCTTAAACCAGCGTATTTACTGGAGCGATGCCCTGAAAGAAATATCCAATCTTGTTTCTGAACAAATTTGTCTAATTGAAATGAGCACTGAGAAAAACACACTCACATTAAAAGGCCAAATCAAGTCACCCGCTCCGGATAGAGAGAAAATTCTTACCAATTTTATGCGCTCATTGGAAAAAGGAATTTTTAAGAAAGTAAATTTGATATCCACAAAGGATTTATCCCGGGAAAAGATTAATACCTTTGAGTTAAGGTTAGAGATTGAATGAAAACTGAAGAAAAAAGTACGGATAGAACGCTTAGATTAAAAGAAATCTTAGAGCCTTACTGGAAACCGCACATTCTGTACGCCGGCTGTGTGATTTTGGGCCTTATTATTTCAATCTTTGCTTACTGGCCATTGATAGTCAAGTTGCGCGAGGCGGCAAAAAGCCTGAGTCAGCTGCAATCTGAACTGTTCAGTCAACGCGTTGCCATTGATGCATTGGAAAATTTAGGTGCAAAAGGTGAGATGATACAGCAAGATGAGGTTCCTCTGGCAATCGTTGAGCTCACTGAAAAAGGAAGGGAACTTGGGCTTAATTTTAGTTCTATCTCACCGGGGCAGTTACAGCAAACGACACAACCCAGCATTAGTAAGTTGCCCATCAGTTTTATGATAGAATCAGAATACGAAAACCTCGGACAGTTGTTAATATACGTAGAAGACTTTTTTCACAGCATCGCAGAGGTGGAAAGTATATCGATTCACCCCAGTAAAAAAAGTTTACCCAAGTTAACTGTGGAACTTTTACTCAATCTGTACGTGGAAACAGAAGATGAAGCGTAATAGCAAATTGACAATTTTGACTTTCCTTATAATTGTGGTCATCTTCATTTGGATACCAAAAGGAAAGAAGCCTGCGGCTGTTTCGGCAAATACCTCTGAACAAACAATGCCCTTAGTGTCAACAGCGGCAAAAAGGAGAAGTGAATTTGTCGATTGGAGCAGGAATCCCTTTGTTTGGCCCCAACAACAAGAAGAAACAGGTAAGATTTCAAATCTGAAGGTTTTCGCCATTATCTGCGAAAATGAAAAATCTGAGGCGATGATTGATGAATCGGTCGTACGTGTTGGCGACAAGATTGCCGGCAAGACGGTTAAACAAATCGAGTCCGATAGAGTGGTTCTGACCGATGGAACAAAGGATTATATACTTAAGTTTCAGGACTAATAGTGTTGTAAATAATAACCTTACTTTTAGAAAAACGCTCTGACTTTAAGAACCGAAAAGTAAGCAAAAGGCAGCAATGTATGAATGATACCCACACAAGTATATGCGAAGAACAACCACAAGTAGAACAGAAGGACCTAATAAAAGTCTTACTGGTAGATGACGACGAGGGCGACAGCCGTTTAGCCCAGCAGATTTTAGTCAAAACTTCACAGCAGGTCAAATTCACTGTCGAATCAGTTGACCGCCTATCGACAGCCATTGAGCATTTGAGCAGTGATAAATATGACATTGTACTGCTTGACCTGGGACTGCCTGACAGTCAGGGCCTGGAGACTTTTACCGCCTTACATACTCAAATGCCGCTGATACCAATCATTGTGCTGAGTGGAATGACCGATGAAACACTGGCAATAAAGGCGGTACAAAGTGGCGCTCAGGACTATCTAATCAAGGGACAATCAGATGGAAACACACTGGCACGTGCTATTTGCTATGCTATTGAGCGCAAGAAGCTCGCAGAAAAGATAGAGCATGCGGCTCAGGAGTGGAGGACAACCTTTGACTCCAT
>CAYNDE010000225.1:0-3148 GCA_964395535.1 uncultured Pirellulales bacterium | reverse complement strand
GAGGATTTGCAGGTCTTTCTCATTGACGGTATCATCACCATCCAAATCGCCTACGAGATTTATACCGGTATCCATCCAGTCGAGCGCAAGAATGGCCAAGTCGAAGAAATCAACAGGGTCGAAACCATCGAGATAGGGGAAATTGTCGTCGCAGCAGTTGCCGATATAGTCACCATCGGAATCAGCCTGCGCAGGATTATAAACCAGCGGGCAATTATCCAAATCATCGTTCAGGCCGTCTTCATCGAAATCGACACAGCCGACCGTAGTATAGCCATAGTCAAAGTACCAGTCACCCGTTCCGCCAAGTATATCATAAACATAGTTATAACCTTCGCCGTCGAGAAAGTTTGCGGCTGAGTTGCTTCTGCCGCCGCTATAACAGATAATGAAAATTATATCATTGATGTCAAAGTCGGTGTAATGTTCCTCGAAGTAGTCCGAATTCCAGGGATAACACAAGGCACCGGGGACGTGGCCGATAGGATAGGTGCAATACGAAGAAAGCTCTCGAACATCGACCAGTATGATATTGGGGTCGGAGGCAAGCATCACATTCGCGTCGGGAATATTAATATCTATATGCGCAAACAAATTTGCACAAAAAAAGCAAAGCATCCAAATCTGAATGCCAAGGCAAAATGTAATTTTGTTTTTCACCACTCCTGCTCCGGCAAATACAATTTTTTAATAGTAATCCTATGAAAACACTATGATATCATATTTGCCGCTTTAAATCAACTTTTTTTATTAAATTTTCGTGTTTTTTTAGAAAAATGCGACAATAGCAGCCAAAGAAACAACCGAAAGGATTGTGCTGATTAAGACTATAGCAGCGGCAAGTTTGCCGTCGCCGCCGAGGTTTTCGGCCATTATAAAGGAAAGAACGGCAGTTGGGCAGGCAAGATAAATCAGGGCAATCCTGGTTTCACCGCTACCCAGTCCGATTAACAGAGCTATGGCAAAACCTATTAGAGGAGTCAGGGCAACTTTGATAATCGAGGCCACAAAAGCAAAATTTTTTCGCCCGCTGACCCGGCTATAAGCAAGTGTTGCACCAATCGCTAAAAGAGCCAGCGGCAAAGCCATCTGACCAACAGCTTCGATTGTTCGCGCTGCAACAAGTGGTATTTTGAGCGACAGCGCTGAATAGACAATACCGGCAACGCAGGCAATAAATAACGGATTGGTTAGAACGGAGCGGGAAATTTTTGCAAAAATGCTCCTGTCAATTTTGTGCTGGCCTGCAAGAAGAACGATAACAGCGAGGATGTTATAAAAGGGGACGATAAAGCCGAGAACGATAGCCGCGGTGTTCTGCATCTGCGCGGCATTTTGCGCACCATAGAAGCTATAGATGATAATCGGCAGGCCGATATACAATAGATTTCCCCTGTAGGAGCCCTGCACAAATGTCCCGACAGAAGCGGCAGGTACTTTCAGCAGATACGCAATGAAGTAACCTGCGATTATCGAGGCGAACATACCGAGGAAAACTACAAGAAATGTTCTGCCGGCGGTTTGAAAATCATAATCGGCAATTGCGATTTTATAAAACAAAAGAGCGGGCAGGCCTACCCAGTAAACAAGCCGATTGAGACCGGTGATAAGCTCGGCTGACAGAAAGCGGGCCTTCCTCAATACAACCCCAAGGACAATCAACAAAAATACCGGTGCCAGAGTATTAATAATATGCATAGTGAAAATTTTAGGAAAAGCGAATGGCAAGTCAAAGAAATTCCAGGATGCACCGGAGCTACGAATCAACCTATTGAAATTGCCGGCTGCTGTTGTTAATATCTTCCATATTCAAGAGATGAATTTTTCAGGAGCAAGAAATGAAAAAGAGCGGATACAGACAAAAAATCCTGCTTGGAGTGATTTTACTTCTGCTTTCTGTGTTCTTTTATGTACTTCATTATGCAATTTTTCGCGATATTCACCACATATTAATATACTTAGTCGGGGACATAGCTTTTGTGTTCATCGAGGTTTTGTTGGTGACACTAATAATTCACCAGGTCCTCAGCGAGCGTGAAAAGCGGTCGATGCTGAAAAAGCTGAATATGGTAATCGGTGCTTTTTTCAGCGAGGCGGGGACAGAGCTATTGAGGCTGTTTATAACGTTTGACCCTGCGGCGAAGCAGCTTACCGAGCAGTTGAGGGTAAATGACAGCTGGACAGAGGAGAAATTCGACCAGGTGGAAGAGTCACTTAGAAAACATAATTACGAAGTTGACAGCAGAAAAGGCGACCTGGAAGAGCTGCGAAATTTTGCGAGAGAGAAAAGGCTGTTTCTGCTCGCACTTCTGGAAAATCCCAACCTGTTAGAGCACGAATCATTTACGGAGATGCTCTGGGCGATATTTCATCTTACCGAGGAGCTTTGCCATCGGCCGGGCGTCAAGAATCTGCCAGAAACAGATTTTAAACATCTTTCCGGTGACATTACAAGGTCATACCGGCTGATAGTGCGCGAATGGCTGGGGTATATGGAGCATTTGAAAAACAACTACCCGTACCTGTTTTCGCTTGCTGTGAGAACCAATCCATTTAATCCCGATGCCAGGGTTTTTGTCGAATAAGATTATTGTATAGAGCAAAAGAACCTCTTGAGACGAGGCAGGTAATTGCCTTTAATATCGAATGATATGATGATACCTTTGGCCTTTCCGACGATCTGCTCCCGCTGGACGAAGCCGAAAATCCTCGAATCCCTGCTAAGGTCCCTGTTGTCACCCATAACAAAGTAACAATTCAGGGGCACGGTTATTGAGGGGAAGCTGCGATTCGCTCTTATCGAGGGAATACTCATTACAGGATGCATAACTCCATCCAAATCTTCTTCTGCCAAGACCAATTTTCTTTTCTGCTCGTCGGAGAAAAAATTGAGGTATGCAGGGTCGATTTCGGAATAGTCAAGCTCTTTGCCGTTCAAAAAGAGAACATTGTTTCTCATCTCAACAGTATCATTAGGGCAAGCGATGATTCTTTTGACCAGCCTGGTCCCATTGTCGGGTGAAAAACAGATAACGACGTCACCGATGTCAGGGTCAGACCATTTTGCGAGGCGGTGCATAGTCAAGGGAATCCTCAAATCGTACGCAGCTTTGTTGACAAAGACGAGGTCGCCTTCGAGAATTGTCGG
>CAYNDE010000224.1:0-3160 GCA_964395535.1 uncultured Pirellulales bacterium | reverse complement strand
GATATGCAGCGGGTAAGGATAACAAATGTTCAGCAGATAAACGACCGTGCATTCTATAACAGGAACAACCAGTGGATAGACAGCGTTATAGTTGACAAGGAAAAAGACATTAAGCCGGACAAGACAATTGAATTCGGCAGTGAGGAATTCTTCGAGCTTGCCGAGAGGTTAGCTAAAGAGAACCGTCAGGGCAGTATTGCTCTGCGAGGCGATATTGTTCTGTCAGTTGACGGCCAGATTATACTGGTAAAGATGCCGAATTGAAAAAATGCAGAATTGAGAATGTAGAATTAAGAATTAAGGAGACAAGAAATGAGAAAGTTGAGAATAATTTTAAGTTTGATAATTTTGTTAGTTGCTTGTGTAAATGCGATAGCAGCCGAAAAAGCAACTGTGGAAAAGACAATTATCGATTTCAATACGATAAACCAAAAGCCTGTCGTGCAGATGGCGATATTGCTGGATACGAGCGGCAGTATGTCGGGGCTTATCGACCAGGCAAGAGGTGAACTGTGGGCGATTGTCAATGAGTTTATCTATGCGAGAAAAGACGGCATTGCACCTGAGGTTCAGGTGGCACTGTTCGAATACGGCAAAAGCACGGTCCCATCAGAAGATGGTTTCGTAAGACTGATTGTGCCCTTTACGACGGACCTCGATAAAATATCGGAAGAGCTTTTCGCATTGACGACAAACGGCGGTGATGAGTATTGCGGCTGGGTGATAAAAGATGCAGTTGAAAAACTGAAATGGAGCGAAAGAGCAGAAGATTTAAAGGTGATTTTTATCGCAGGCAACGAGCCTTTTACACAGGGCAAGGTCGATTACAAAGAGAGCTGTAAGGCTGCGATAGAAAAAGGCATAGTCGTGAATACGATTCACTGCGGCTCAGAAAGCGAAGGCATCAACGGTAAATGGAAAGACGGTGCGGTGCTTGCCGACGGCAGATTTTTGAATATCGACCATAACCGCGCGATCGTGCATATAGCTGCGCCGCAGGATGAGCAAATCACAGCGATGAATTTAAGGTTAAATAAGACATATATCGCTTACGGTGAAAACGGCTTAGAACTCAGTGAAAGACAGCAGGAGCAGGACAAAAACGCCGCTGTCCTTTCAGCAGAGGCTTCTGTTCAGCGGGTGGTTGCAAAGTCATCGGCTAATTACGTAAATGCCGGCTGGGACCTTGTGGACGCTGTAAACAATAATAAGATAAAAATCGAAGAGCTGAAGGACAAAGAGCTGCCTGAAAATATGCGGACAATGAGCAAGGCTCAAAGAAAAGAATATGTCGAACAGCAGTCAAAAAAGCGAACAGAGATTCAAGAGCAGATTCAAAAGCTAAACGCTGAAAGAAAAAAGTACGTAACAGCAGAGATGGAAAAGTTACAACAAGAAGGTAATACATTAGGCTCTGCGGTGATTGAGACTATTCGTGAGCAGGCGAAAAGCAAGGACTTCGAATTCGAGAAGCCCGAGGAAAAGTCAGAAACAGACGCTGAAAAAAATGAGGCCAAATAATTCGAACACTTTGCTTCTTCAAAATTTTATTAAAGAGACGAAATTAGCTGTAACTTATGGATGGTTACAGCTAATTTTTTTGAAAGCTCTTAGATACCAAGCCGGTAAATTCAAAATTAGCGTAATAATCTAACAAAAAGCAGCTGCGTCAGAACCTTTGATTTATCTGAGGAAAAAATTTATAGAAAAAATATAATTATATATTGACTTTCCAGTATACTGTATTACAGTATACTGCAATGCAGTAAACTGCATACCTTAATAAAATTGATTATCTTATTTTAGGCACTTTAAATGTGATGGCAATACACTTTACGGGTAATAAGCTGTCTAATTGATGCGAATTTTTTTAAGGAAAGGGGATTCAAATGCTGAACATATATAACTGGCAAACACAAATTCGCAAGGGTCTGCTTGAAATAGCACTTCTGAACCTGCTGTCAAATGGGCCGCGACATGGCTATGAAATGGTGCAGACTCTGAAGCAAATGAAGGGACTTACAATCAGAGAAGGCAATACTTATCCAATTCTGGCCCGGCTGCAAATCGATGGATTGGTAACAAACCATACAGAAGCTTCAAGTAACGGCCCCAAAAGAAAATATTTCAAACTCACGAAATACGGTAAAAAGATGCTCGAAAAAATGAATACGCATATGGACCAGATAATAGAAAGCTTTCAAAGCATTCAAAAGCAAGTATGAGCATATCTTTTTTTATTCGCCAAAAAAAACAAGCGCAAAGACAAGTCATTCACACCTTTAGTCCATAAGTTTCTAAGTGACACCTACGTTAAGAGACGTTGTTTGCACCAGGGGCAATAACTGAAGAACTCGGTATCGACTGGCCAGGAGCACTTTGAGCAGACCTCAGGGAAAGGTTTGACGTGCCAGGTTTGCTTTACCTTTCTGTGGCACCAGGGACAATAACGCATAAAGCGCATAAGTTTGGCGCCGCAATACCGGCAGTGAGAATGGTAACGAATACCCTTTGTTTTATGTTTGTGAGGCGAACGAAAACCCGTGCCGTAACACCACGGACAAAAACGCCACTCCGGCAGGATGCCCCTGTGACAATCAGGACAGATATAATCGTAACGTGCAAGGGTATCAAAACGATTTTTGGCAGAACCGCAGTTGGGACAGATGAGCATAGATTCGTCTATCAACTGGTCACAATCGATGCACCTATAAAGGTTTTGAAAGATTTTTCCATATTTTTTCTTAAAATCGATTCTTCGAAGCTTACGCCAATCAGGCTCTTTTATTTCAGAGTCCGGCTGCAAAACCTTTTTCAAGCTTTTCGGCAGTGCTTCATTTAAGACGATGAGCATTTTTTCGGCGTTTTGAAAACGCTTTTTGGTATCGACAGAAAGTGCCCTTTTAATAAAAAGAGCGTAAGATTTGCTGATTTTTTTTGTAAGTCTGCTCTCTCCGATTTTTGTCCAGGTGAACGGCCATTTCGGCAGGACGCCGGTAAGGTATTCATAAAGGATTATAGCAACGGCGAAACAATCGCTTTTGTAAGTCGGGTAGCCATAGGCCTGCTCAGGAGCGACGTAGCCGGGAGTACCGAAATCATCAATCGTTTTGATTCTGCCTTTGCGTTTGACGGCAATTCCGAAATCGCCGAGCGCAGC
>CAYNDE010000223.1:0-3202 GCA_964395535.1 uncultured Pirellulales bacterium | reverse complement strand
CTGCGAGAAAACGAATCGCTTGAATACATAGTTTATCGATTGCTGATTCATTCATCGGGTACTTTCCTTTATCAGATGTATAACAGTTTTAAGATTTAGACGACAAAGACAGAAATGATAACGGCAAAAGAAGCTTTCCGCAAGTGTTTTATGTTGAGGAAAAAAGAACGACAGCTTCAGGTTCACGGCTTTTGTTGCGGCTTAAGTATCAATTCGGTTGAAAGTCTTCTATTGTCAGGTGTCAGACAGGTTGCCTGTAATATATAGTCTATGTTTTCTGCTGATTCGAATTCGAGGTTGAATTCGTACGCTTGCAGGAAGTCCAGCCAAGAGCTGTTATTGACTGTTGCCTCTGTCAGGTCAAAATCGCGCGAGATAAAAAGTCTTTTACCTTTTGGATCTGCGGAACGCAGAACTCTCTGGTATAATTCGAAGCGAAAGATGCCGGGCCACTTTTTCTGACAATCAAACGAATCAAGCAGGCTGACATAGGCCTTTATTACTGCATTTTGACTGCTGTCGATAGTCATTTCAGTCAGGGGCATAATTTCGATTTTATCGGGAGCAAAGTCACTGGGGATGCAGATTTGCGGTCCACCCTGCATCTTTTCCTTTTGAGCTGTTTGTCGAGGCGGTACAGGCTCACAGCCGATGATTGCAGCGAGAGTGCAGCAGAGGATTATTTTTAATACGAAGACAGTTTTTTTTATTTTTATCGAGGCCATTTTTTCTTTTGTCTTTTTTACTTTTTTTAGAGGTCTTCGTCAAGCATATGTCCGAGACGATACTTCTTTGATTTGAGATAGTCGATATTATGCTCGGATGGTTTGGCCCTTAATGGTATTTGCTCGACGATTTTTATTCCATACACTTCGAGCCGGCTTATTTTTTTGGGATTATTTGTTAATATTCTTATATTTTTCAGGCCGAGGTCACGGCAGATTTGTGCTCCGATTCCGTAGTCACGCTTGTCGGGCATAAAGCCGAGTTTTATATTTGCATCGACGGTATCGAGGCCCTGCTCCTGGAGCTTGTATGCCCGCAGCTTGTTTGTCAGCCCGATACCTCTGCCTTCCTGGCGAAGGTATATTAAGGCTCCTTCGCCCTGTTTTTCTATCATCTTGAGAGATTCGATGAGCTGATATCCGCATTCGCATCTCTGCGAATGGAACAAGTCGCCGGTCATACATTCCGAGTGTACCCGCACAAGTACAGGTTCGTTGTGTTCGATTGGGTTTCCATTATTGTCAAGCTCGCCGATACTTCCTTTGCACAATGCAAGATGGGGCTCGCTGCTTGTAATGCTTTCGTAGGCTATCAGCTTGAACTGGCCGTAATCCGTCGGCAGATTAACGGTTTCGATACGTTTTATCTGGCTTTCCCGCTGCAGGCGGTATTCGATGAGTTTTGCGATTGATGAGATTTTAAGATTGTGTTTTTCGCAGAATTTCAAGAGCTGGGGGACCCTTGCCATTGTTCCGTCTTCGTTCATAATCTCGCAGATGACGGCTGCGGGTTTGAGCCCTGCCAGCCTTGCCAGGTCGATTGCACCTTCGGTCTGGCCTGCCCGAACGAGGACGCCGCCTTCGCGGGCCCTGAGTGGAAAGATATGTCCCGGCTTGACGAGGTCGGCCGGTTTTGCATTGTCGGCTATTGCGGTCTGGATGGTTTTTGCCCTGTCGGGGGCGCTTATGCCTGTTGAAATCCCTTTGGCGGCGTCGATGCTGATGGTAAAGGCGGTTTCGAAACGAGCTGTATTTTCTGTTGTTTGCGGATGCAGTGCGAGCTGGTCGCATTTTTCGGCTGTTAAAGGCAGGCAGATGAGGCCTCTGCCGAATTTGGCCATAAAATTTATTACTTCGGGTGTAACCATTTGGGCGGCGCAGACGAGGTCTCCTTCGTTCTCGCGGTCTTCATCATCGACCAGAACGATTATTTTGCCCTTTTTCAGCTCTTCGAGAACTTCCTGTATTTCTGAAAATTTCATCGGTTTTGCCGTTGAATTATTTATTTTTTAAGGCTGTTGTTTTCGTTTTTATTTTCGTGTTCGGCAATATAACGGCTTCCGCTGCGAACGTAAATAAGCGTAGCGAGAATCGCCGTGCCTGCAGCCGACCACCAGAAAACACCCAGCGGCCATTTCCAGAACGGTATAACGCGGGACACTTCCGGTGAAATAAGCGTCGCAAGGACCATTATCAGCTGAAGTGCAGTAGCAATTTTTCCTATCAGTATCGGAGTAATGAATATTTTAAAGGTGATAAAATAGACGATTACAAAGCCTATCAGCAAAAACAAATCTTTTCCAATTATAAGCACAACTACAGGAATCGGCAGGCGAAAGTTCTCGATATGACCCCGATTGGAAGCGAGCAATAGACAGGCGCAGGTCATCAGCAGTTTATCTGCCATAGGGTCTAAAAATGCGCCGAGCTTTGTGACTTGTCTGCTTTTGCGTGCGAGAAAACCGTCAAGAGCGTCACTTAATGCCATAAACAAAAAAACTATTATGGCTAAATAACGAATCAGGTTGCGCAGTGACTCGTCAAGCTCCTGCTCATTTATTTTGAGCATAAGGATGACAAAAGGCGCAATCAAGAGCACTCTTACAATTGTGATTCGATTAGCCCAGTTCAGTTTCATAAATTGTTCTCTGAAATTTTTTTCTCTTTATCTTAAAGTTATCAAATGCTCCTTCCACCGTCAACACAAAGGACCTGCCCTGTAATATAATCATTTTCGAGAAGAAATTTAAGAGCATTTGTTATCTCTTCGGGCCTGGCAGTTCTTTTTATGGGTATAAATGAAAGCTGCCTTTCTTTTTGCTGCTCGTCGAATTCGTCAGGCCAGGTTACTATTCCCGGCGCTATTGCATTTACACATATGGCCGGTGCGAGCTCTTTAGCGAGCGCTTTTGTTGCTCCGATTAGGCCTGCCTTCGAAGAGCAATAAAGGACGAAACCTGCCCAAGGCCGGAGCGCCCCTGCATCGGCGATATTAATTATTTTTCCTGCGACGGAAGTGCTGTTCGGGAAATTTTCGTTTATGGACTTGGCAAAGTATCGGCTCGTAAGAATAGCGGCTGTCAAATTTATGTTTAAAACTTTCTGTGCCTCGTCAAGATTGACCTTCTCAAGGCTTTTCCTGGAAAAAACTGCTGCCGAGTTTATCAGAATCTGCGGTGCGCCGAGCCGGCCGGCCT
>CAYNDE010000222.1:1284-3203 GCA_964395535.1 uncultured Pirellulales bacterium | reverse complement strand
TGCTGTTTAGAAGATTTAGGTTTAGGGCTGTTGGTTCGTAAATCGAGATGAGATTGAAAAATAGAATTGGAGTAATTATTTTTTTGATTTGCCTTTTGTCTGCAATAGTGAGCGGTTATGAGTTTGATGCGAATGATTTTGCTGCTGAGGTTGTGAGCTATGACGCAGGAGAGGGTGCGGGGGCTTATACATTCAGTGAGGTTGCTTTGGGCAGGCCGTCAGTGAATACGTATTATAACGATGCTGATTGGCCGGTAGTGCCGGTATATCCGGCATATATAGAAAATGATTTTTTCAGTGTTGTTACCGTAGGGGAAGGGGGACATTTGATATTAAAGTTCAATCACAGGGTCGGCGACGATGAGAATAATCCGTATGGAATAGATTTTATTGTATTCGGTAATGCTATGATTGCCGCCGGCGGCTACTGGTCATACGGTGACCCTTATGAAATGACGATCACATCAGGAGAAGTAAATAACGAGTACGGGCTGGTCTCGGTCAGTCAGGATAGCATGCTTTGGTACAGTTTTGAAGAAGGGCCTTTTGCAGATTCTTTTGCGCCGACGCTGGGAAGGGTATTTAATCCGAATGAGCCCTGTGATGTATATCCCGGCTGGGAAAATTTGTGGTGGGGCGAGGTGACGGATGCAACGCTGCCGATAGACCCGAATATAGAGAATATAAATTTTATGGGCAAAACTGTTGCGGAGCTTTGTTATTCGTACGGCAAATCAGCGGGCGGTACGGGTTTTGATTTGAAGTGGTTGCCGGCCGAGCATTATTCAGCACTGACAGAAGACCCGGTGACAGGAGAGAAATGGATTCAATATATTATGATAGAATACACAGGTCTTGACCCTAATCATCCCTTTCCGGAGGTGGATGCTGTCTCGGATGTGAGCTGCTGCGGTGATTATAAGCGGCCATTTCCTGCAGGTGACATAAACAGGGATTGCAGTGTTGGTTATGATGACCTGGTGATTTTTACCGGATACTGGCTTCTGGAGGTTGATGGTGCAGGTATCGAGGCGGAGGCGGCGGATATGTATGAAGACGGCGTGATAGATTTTCTCGACTTTGCGATTTTGGGAAGCAAGTGGTTGTTTAAGAGCGGTAATTGAGATTTGAAGTGGATTTTTTTGAGCGGTTAAGATGGCGCGAAGGCGTGGATTTACGATTGTAGAAGTTTTGGTAGTGATATCGGTGATATCACTTCTTACAGCTATTGCGCTGCCCTGTCTTTCGAGGTCGAAACAGCAGGGCCTTGGCGTGGTCTGCCTGAGTAACCTGAGGCAGATGGTGATAGCGGCGGATGTTTATGCAGCCGGTAACGATGATTTTTATCCTTTAGCGGCTGTTATGGATTTTAGTGACCTTTCGAGACAATATGAGTGGGACTATTTCAAGGTTTTTGAGAACGGCAGCTTAAAGGAATGCAAGGGTGGATTTCTATGGCAGGGCAAGGGTGTACTTGAGATACACCAGTGCCCGGTTTTCAGGGGCAGTGCCAATTCGGCAGGTGACCCGTATACGGGATATAATTATAATGCGAGCTATATAGGCGGCTTTATTATGAAGATAAACGGGATGAAGCTGGGCAATGATTCGAGTAAGATAACCAATGTGCGAAAGCCGTCGAGATGCGCTATTTTCGGAGATGGTGAGTTTACGCTCGGTGCGAACAAATATATGCGCTCTCCTTCGGCGGGCAGGCTGGATAAAAGTTTCGGTGACGGTAACAGATACGCAGGGACGCAGGGGTACCGGCATTTAGAAAAGACCAACGTCGGGTACTGCGACGGCAGTGCCAGGGCTGTGCGAGAGCTTTATACGGAGACGAAAAGAAAAAAAATAATAGAAGAATATAACAGGGACAACAAAAACAAGGTGGGCTTTCTTTCTGCTGATAACAGTGC
>CAYNDE010000222.1:0-1184 GCA_964395535.1 uncultured Pirellulales bacterium | reverse complement strand
GGGATGTTGAGAAGTTTTCTGTATTTTGCGATGGTCCTTCTGGCGAGGTTTTCGATACCGGCATCGGCGAGTATTTTTCTGATTTTGTCGTCACTTAAAGGTTTGCTTTTGTCCTCGCTGTCAATAATCTGCTGAAGCTTTGCCCTTATGGCCTGCCAGCTATGCGAGTTTCCGTTTACGTCTTCGGTACCGCCTGAAAAGAACTTTCGAAGAGGCAGGATGCCCTGGCTGCACTGGATGTATTTTGCGGCGACGGCCCTTGAGACGGTGGCCAGATGTACACCGACCTCGTCGGCAATCTTCGACATAGGCAAAGGCTTCAGATAGAGCTGGCCCTTCTCGAAAAACGGTCGCTGGTACCTGACGACGGCGGCGGCGACTTTCAAGAGGGTGTTGTTTCTCTGCTGAATTGCGTCAATAATCCATTGGGCTGAGCGGATATTGTTCTGGAGGAAGTTTTTTGTTTTTTCGTTTGTTTTTGGGTCTTTGGCGAGCTTTGTGTAGTGGTCGCTGATTTTCAGATTCGGCAGGTTGGTATCGGCTAATCTTACGGAGAAAGCGTCGTCGGAGTCGGATTCTTCGACGATTACGTCAGCGGTGATGGGCAGGTTTTTGTCGGGTCCGACCTGCAGGCCCGGCGAGGTATCGAATCTGCTGATTCTTTCGATGGCGTGGTTTACCTGCTCGATGGGACATTTCATCTTTTTTGCTATTTCGGGAAGGCGGTTTTCGAGCAGCTCGTCCATATATTCGGAGAGCAGTTTTTTCTCGAAGGTCATATCGTCTGCGGATTGTGAGATTTGGATGAGTAAGCATTCTTTGAGGTTTCTTGCGCCGATGCCGACGGGTTCGAGCTTCTGGACAAGGTCAAGAGCCTGTTTGAGCTGGTCGAGATTGAACGGGGATTTGTCCTTTACGCAGAGCTGTTCGAGGGGGACGGAGAGGTAGCCTCTATTGTCGATGTAGTCGATGATGGCGAGGCCGGCCTGTTTTACGGGTTCCGGTGCATCAACGAGCCTGAACTGGTCGGTCAGGTATTCGTGCAGTGACTGCTGAGGTGCAGCGGTGTTTTTTATGGCTTCGAGCTTTTTGTCGGGTTCGCGGCTTTGAATTTTTGGTCGCGCATAATCGAGCTGGGAAATATATTCGGAGTAATCATCGTCGAGTGAGTTAATTCGTTCGAA
>CAYNDE010000221.1:0-3226 GCA_964395535.1 uncultured Pirellulales bacterium | reverse complement strand
AATGTCGCTTCGCCGCTGGTTATAAATTTGCTTGTCGGCTCACCTGCTGTCGATGGCGTGTATATAACGGTTCAAAAAGAGGTTGCTGAGCGGATGACCGCTAAAGCGGGGACAAAAAAATACGGAACGTTAAGTGTATTATTAGAAGCTTCGGGCGATGTTAAAATTAAAAGGCTTCTTCCGGCGAGCGTGTTCTGGCCTAAACCGAAAGTCGATTCAGCTATGGTAAGTTTCATTCGCAGCAGAGAAAAGATGAAACGGATAAAAAACGTCGAGGGCTTACGCAAAATTGTAAACTTGTTTATGCAGCATCGGCGAAAGATGCTCAAATCTATAACAAAATCCTCACAAAAAGAATTCAAACAAGTTCGAAACTTCCGGCAAATCTTTGAGAGCTGCGATATAGACCCGAATTACAGGCCTGCACAGTTAAGTCCCTGCGATTATATTAAAATCGCAAACGCTTTTTCGTAACTCGTCGCTCATGTTTCGTCGCTGGTATCGAGTATCAAGAATTTTACCTTGATGTTCTTGAAATTATCTGCTAAAATGCCATCTTTATTTGTGTCCTCGTAAAATTTAAGGGGTATGTTATGAGTACGAATCAATCATCAAAGTACGTTGTTTCATCAATATTACTTTTGCTTTTATTGACTTTTATTTTCGCCTGTTCGAGCGAGTCTCAATTGGCTTGCGCTGCTGAAAAGCAGCAAATCGAGGTAACAGAGCAGCTCGATATTATCAAGGCGGTTCCTTTTACCGATGTTCATCTTAATGATGTTTTCTGGGCGCCTCGGATTGAGACTAATCGCGCAGTTACAATTCCGCACGCTTTCGAGAAATGCGAAGAAACGGGCAGAGTTGAAAATTTCGAAAGGGCTGCAAAGGCCCTTCGCGGGGAGGCGCTCGAGGACGACAGGGTTCGCGGTTACAGTTTTGACGATACGGACATCTACAAGACGTTAGAGGGAGCGTCCTTCGGGCTGTCAGTAAAGGCCGACGCCAAGATGGAAGAGTATCTCGACAAGCTTATTGAGAAAATAGCAGCTGCACAGGAGCCCGACGGCTACCTTTATACGGCTCGAACAATCAATCCCGAACATCCGCACGAATGGGCGGGAAAAAAGCGATGGGAGAAGGTCAGGGACTTAAGTCACGAATTATATAATATGGGCCATTTCTATGAGGCGGCTGTAGCACATTATCAGGCGACCGGCAAAAAATCGATGCTCGATATTGCAACGAAGAATGCTGATATGCTTTGTGAGACATTCGGGCCTGGCAAAAACGAGGATTGGCCGGGGCACCAGATAATCGAGATGGGACTCTGTAAGCTTTATCGTGTTACGGGAAAGAAGAAATATCTCGACCTTGCGAAATTTTTCCTCGATACGCGTGGACCCGATTACGGTACTTACGCTCAGGCACATAAAAAAGTCATTGAACAGAGCGAGGCTGTAGGTCACGCTGTGAGGGCGCTTTATATGTACTCGGGAATGGCTGACGTAGCGACGCTGACCGGTGACAAAAGTTATGTTGATGCCATCGACAGGATATGGCAGGACGTGGTCGGCAAAAAGCTTTATATCACCGGCGGGATAGGCGCTGCGGGCGGTCACGAAGGTTTCGCCGATGCTTATGAGCTGCCGAATATGACTGCATACTGCGAGACGTGCGCGGCTATCGCAAACGTATTCTGGAATCACCGATTATTTATGCTTCACGGTGATGCAAAGTATATCGACGTGCTCGAACGAACGCTATATAACGGTTTGATTGATGGTGTATCGCTGGACGGCAAAATGTTTTTCTATCCGAATCCGCTTGCTTCGAGAGGCCAGCACTCCAGGAGCGAATGGTTCGGCTGTGCGTGCTGTCCGGGCAATATTGCAAGGTTTGTCCCTTCCGTGCCGGGTTATCTTTATGCGACAAAGGGCGATGCGATTTATGTAAATTTATTTGCTGCAGGTTCGGCGGATGTGAAGCTCGGCGATAATAAGGTCAAAATTACTCAACAGACGCGCTATCCCTGGGAAGGCGATATTAAGATGACGATTGAGCCTGCGACTGAATCTAAGTTTACAATCAAGGTTCGCATTCCCGGCTGGGCGCGAAATGAGGTTGTGCCCACCGACCTTTATCACTACCTGAACAAAAGCAGCGAGAAACCGACTTTAAAAGTGAACGGCAAGGCTGTTGATTTGGATATTGATAAAGGTTATGTCAGTCTTGAGCGTGTCTGGAAAAAGTCTGACACGATTGAATTGTCGCTGCCGATGCCGATAAGACGTGTTATAGCGAATGAAAAGGTCGAAGCTGACAGGGGCAAGGCTGCGATAGAGCGCGGGCCTGTTGTTTTCTGTGCGGAATGGCCGGACAATGATGGACGCGTGCTTAACCTTATGCTGCCTGACGATGCAAAACTTAAGACAGAGCCTAATGATATGCTCGGCGGAATACTTACTATCAGAGGCAAGGCATACGCAACTAAGGAAGGCGAGAACGATAAAATCATAAAGACCGAACGGGAGCTTGTGCTTATACCCTATTACGCCTGGGCGCATCGCGGCAGCGGCGAGATGACGGTCTGGCTGGCGAGAAACGAAGAGGCTGCTGAAACTATAAAGAGACCTACAATCGCTTCCGAAAGCAGAATAAGAATATCGAGAGGACAAGGGCCGAGACGCTGTATCGTTGACGGCTTCGAGCCTCGAAATTCCGTAGACGGTGAACATTCATATTATCACTGGTGGCCAAAAAAAGGGACACAGGAGTGGGTGCAGTTGGATTTTAACGAGCCGGTGACCGTGTCATCAGTCGAAGTGTACTGGTACGACGATACGGGCAGAGGCGAATGCCGGGTGCCGAAAAGCTGGAAGCTGCTGTACAGAGACGGCGGGGAATTCAAAGAGGTTTCTAACGCAAGCGGTTACGGTGTCGATAAGGATAAATTCAATAAAACAAGCTTCGATGCGGTAGAGACAGACGGTCTGCGAGTCGAGATACAATTGCAGGAAAATTGGTCGGCAGGCATCATCGAGCTAAAGGTTAATAAGTAACACGGCCATCCTGACCGTGTTACCACGGGCTGGAAGCCCGTGGTACTTATTCCTCGATACTTGATACACGATTCTCGATGTCTTTCGAGCTAAGTTTCTTTTTGGAGGAGCTCGATGATTTCAGCTTTTGTGGGCATAGCATCGAGCGAGCCGAACCTGGTACAGAT
>CAYNDE010000220.1:0-3240 GCA_964395535.1 uncultured Pirellulales bacterium | reverse complement strand
CCCTCTCCAAATCGTTGATGGTATGAAGCAGAACGGGTATCTCGATTGATATTTCGTCCGAAAGCTCTTTTGTCGAGAGAGCCGCCAGGTATGAGGTTATTTCATACTGAAAATGGTCTATTACATCCTCAATACTCATCGCCGTGTCGAGACACCGCCTGTCGTTATTGATAAGCCCGTCAACAGCGAAATTTACCGCTTCTTTTGCCCTCTGAGCCATTCGAACCATTTCGCGACTTGCCTGCTCCAGCGCCAGTACCGGTGTCGATAGCAGGTGTCTCTCGAGAACTACCGGCTGTTGGAACAGTTCATTTTTTGTGACCGGCAGGATTTTCAGAACGACAAACTCGAGCCACCCTACTATCGGCAGGAATATTATTGTATTAAAAACATTAAAGAGTGTATGTGCGACCGCTATGTGAGGCATAATCGTTTCTTGTGAAAGGCCGAACGGTGTTATCCATTTGACTATTTCAGGAAACCAGCCTGACCATATAAGCGGCAGCATATATAAAACGCCTATGAAATTGAATATTGTGTGCCCCATAGCAACACGTTTGGAATTTCTGCCTGTCTGAAGCGCCGCAATCTGGGCGGTTATCGTCGTCCCTATATTGTCGCCGAGAACGAATGGAATCGTAACCTTCAGCACAAGACTCCAGTCCGTCCCGAAGGCCCCCTGAAATGCCAACAGCTGTATTATTGCTATGGATGCAGAGCTGCTCTGAAGCAGCATCGTTATTGCCGTCCCTGCCAGCACCGCCAGAATCGGGTTCTCGCCGAGCCATATCAGGCCCTCCTGCACCCTTGCACTTTCCTTCAGCACAGAGAAGCTGTCCTTCATAAATGCAATGCCGGTAAATAGCAGGCCGAAGCCGAGCATAATATTGCCGATGCTTTTGATTTTTTGCGTCCTGCCGGCAATTCGCAGTAAAAATCCAAAACCTATCGCGGGCATAGCGTATGTCGTTATTTTCATTGCTCCTATCCCGAGTATCGAGACCAGCCACGCCGTTACCGTCGTACCGATATTCGCACCCATAACGACGCAAAGCGCCTGTTTCAGGCTGAGAAGCCCCGCATTTACAAAACCGACAAGCATTACCGTCGTCGCTGAGCTTGACTGTATCAGCGCAGTTACAGAAGCGCCAACCAGCACCGCTACTACCCTGTGTTTTGTAAGTGATTCGAGAATATTTTTAAGCCGCTGCCCTGCTATCTTCTTCAGGGCATCGCTCATTATGCCCATCCCGAACAAAAACAGCCCCAGACCCCCTATCGTCCCGAATATCATATCTCTTATCATAGGTACTCCTCAAAGCCGGCGGGAATTTATTTAAAACACCCTGGATTTCGATTTGTAGCCGGATTTGCAAAGGCGGTCAAGGACTTTTGAGCGGAATGTTAAATTTTTGTTATATTTTTGTTTGGTAGAAAACACCTCTTTTGTTTAGCCCCCAGGTTTATCCTGGGGATTTTTCTTTTTTAGTTTAGCCCCCAGGTTTACCCTGGGGGTTTTTTAGCTAATTTTTATGCAAGCGAGCATAGTATCTCAACGCCCTGTCGCAGCTTATCGTCACTGGCCGCATAGCTAATCCGAAAATGCGTGTCCTTCTCACTGAATACGCTGCCCGGAATAATCAGTACGTTTTTCGCAATTGCCTTCTCGACAAACTCAGCCCCCCTGCCGCCCGGCGCTTTGATAAACGCGTAAAATGCCCCGCCAGGCCGCGTAAAATCGAACTTTTCACAAAGACCCTGGTAAATTATGTCCCTTTTACGCTTGTACTCCGCTGTGAATCCGCTCACATCGTAATCGAGCGCCGCAATCGCTGCCTTCTGAAACGGCGTCGGCGCACAGACAAACGTATATTGCTGAACCTTCGTCATCTCTTCGATAAGCCCCTTAAGCGCCGCCGGTACCGCTAAATAGCCTAAGCGCCAGCCGGTCATCGCATAAGCCTTGCTGAACCCTTTAAGCAGAATCGTCTTATCATAAACTCGCGCGAAACTTTCGTAAGGCTCATCGTAGCAGAACTTATCATAAATCTCGTCACTTAGAACTAATATCCCCTTCTGTTCCGCTAATTCAGCAAGCGCTTTTAACGACTGCTTCGAATAGACAGCCCCCGTCGGATTACACGGTGAGTTTATGATAATCAGCTTTGTCTTTTCCGTAATCGCATCTTTTATTTTCTCTACAGGCAAGCCGAAATCAGGATACGTATCGACGAAGACGCACCTGCCGCCTAACAGGTTCACCAAATGCTTGTAAATCACAAAATACGGGTCGGGTATAATGACCTCATCACCCGGATTGATAATGGCCATAAAAGTCAGAAGCAGCCCCCCGCTCACTCCGCTTGTAACTATGACAGCCGGCTCGGCCCAGCCGGCCTCTTTTTTAACCCGCTGTTTTATTTTCTCTATTAGCTCAATATCGCCCGCAGTCTGCGAATATTTGTTAGCCCCTGCCCTTATAGCCTCTATCGCTTTGTTTTTGAGCTTCTCCGGCACATCGAAGTGCGGCTGGCCTATCGACAGATTTATCGGGTCCTTCAATTTGGCCGCTAAGGCGAATACCTTGCGTATCCCGCTCGCATCGATTGCCTTAACCCTTTGCGATATATACTTTTCCATAAGGAACATAATATTTAAAACCACCCAAAAAGCAATCAAATTTAACCACCAAGGCACTAAGGCACGAAGGATGTTAGACAGGATAACAGGATTTACAAAATTATTTTTAACCGCAGATTGACGCAGATTATCGCAGATTATGCTTTTTGGCAGGCCGTCTTTGACGACCTTTTGTTCTCGTCTTAAGGTATTCTGCAAGCAAGCTTGCTCGTACCTTTCAACTCGATCATATTTGCTTCGTAAACTATACCAAAAAGCTATGATTTTAATCGCTGATTGCACTGATTGATATTGATTTTTAAACCACGAATTAACACGAATATACACTAATTGTTTAACTACGGATTTCACTGATTTACACCCTACTACGCCCTTTAGGCTTCGCAGGGCAGGCTGATTCAAAGCCGATTTTGAGGAAAACGAAGCCAATATTGGGCTAAAATTGGCTTTGTTTTGGCTTTGTTTGGCTTTGTTTTTCCGGCGGTGAAAGCCGAAAAAAATGTCATATAGCCTTGTATTACAAGCACTTGTGTCAATCTGGTCATTTTTAAAATTGGCTTTGTTTTGCATAAAAAGGTGTGATTTGTAGAGATCTCTCGA
>CAYNDE010000219.1:0-3265 GCA_964395535.1 uncultured Pirellulales bacterium | reverse complement strand
AAAATCCGTGTAAATCTGCGTTAATCCGTGGTTTAATAACTAGTTTCTATCACTGACTTTATAAAAGGTTCGTAGTTCTTTTGGTAAATCAAAAATTTATTCATTATTTTTCTTGACATAAAATAATAAATATGTTAAAGATAGTAAATCTTTGGGGTGAGAGATACTTAACTATTTGTAGCTCTATCGAGAGCTTGTTATCTATTCATAAGCTTGTTCTTTGAATACTGTCATTTTTATAAAGGATACTAAAATGGCAAGCAAAATAATTGCAGTATTCTTAGTAATAGTATGTTCAACTTATCCAATTCCAACTGCACTTGGAGAATTCATTGGCGGGATAGAGCGTTTTGATGGAACAGTCAAAGACCTCCAAACATGGGAAGAATGCGTCGGTTATGGTCAGTTTTCTCAAAACGACAGGCTTGAATTAGAATTGTCTCCTACGGGTTTGGATATATGTGATTACACAACGAAAGATATTAAGATCGGAATTAGTCAAATTGTTAGCGTGGAAATTCATAACTTCCAACCAAGCACTCAACCATTTGCCAGTTCTTTCTGCGGATTATATCTTACAAACAACTCCTTGGGCACCTCGGACAAGACTCTCTGGGATAGTGAGGTTCTCGGTCTTGAATATATATATTTTAGCAGTGACGAGAGTAGTATATTCAATTCCTGCTATGGCGGGAATGGTAGTTTTTCCGGTCTTGTCTTCGGAGCAGACACACCTCCACCTTCATACGCGGACCCTTACCTTTTTACAATCGAGCGTCTGACAGCAGACTCAGCTTATTGTAGCGTACACCATAAGAACACTATGGAACTCATTGGTTCACGTACGCTATACTTCAGTTCCACTGGTGACGATTTATATATTTCCCTGATGGCAAACGTACCTACTACTTGGGATAATGTTACAATACCTGAGCCGGGTTCCATTTGCATAATTTCCCTGGGCGTGATAATTCTGCTCCGTAAGAGATAACCAGTTAGCAGTTGCGGAATAATTGAACATCTAAAACACATAACCAAAGATAGATAAATTAACCGACTACGAAATAAATATGGACGTTTACCCGTTTTTGTTAATATTTCTCTGCCAAATCCATGTTAATCTGCGACAAAATTCTTTGTGTCTTTTAATTTTAGTGGTTTATCAAAATCCGTGTCAATCCGTGAAATCCGTGGTTGCAAAATAATTATTTTTTTATTGATAAATCGGCCTTAATTAGTATAATACTTCTGTGTGTTAGCAAACACCATGTCCGTCGTAGCGACAGCGAAGACGGAACGTAACGCGGCTTGTCCGCCGTAGTGCAAACGAAGGCGGAAGGGAAAAAATCCACGATAGGCGGAGGTTTATAAATGAAATTAACCAACAACCAGCATTTCGTTGTATTATCCTGTAAATCCTGTCAAAACAACGCGCGCAAATATAACACTTTTTTGCAAAACGAACCCAATTTTAAAATCATTCATATTTACACAAGTGTTTTTAATAGAACGGGTTATGGCAATTTTCCCCATCTTTTCCTTAGAAAAAACGAACCCAAACGAACCCAAAACGAACCCAATTTTAGCCCAAAATTGGGTTTGTTTTTCCCCAAATTGGCTTTGATTTATAACAAAATTGTAACTTTAGCGCATATACTGAGAGGATGGAGTGCAGGCAGCAAGGTCGAAAAAGCTGACTTACTAAGTAAGATTGCAGAGCATTCTTGTGGACGAAGGATTTGTCGGTTGATTATTAATTTATATTCGCTGACTTACAGATATAAGCGATTGTATCGCTTATGTGGTCGAATAAAAATCTTCGTTGAAAGCTTGCTTTCTTTAGAATATTTTTATGAGAACACCAAAGTCAGCAAAACAAATCCGTGTAAATCCGTGAAATCCGCGGTTAAATATAGATTGGTTCGGAGCTTGACGGGGGTGGGTATTGTGAATAGACTTGCGAACGTGGAAAAAACCAATAAAAAACCTGTTATCGGCATATTAGGTGGAATCGGGGCGGGCAAGAGCACAACAGCAGCGGAATTCGAGAGGCTCGGCTGCGGCCTAATAGACGCCGACAAAATAGCACATCAATTACTCGATGAGCCGGAAATAAAACAAAAAATAATCGAGACGTTCGGCAGCACAATTTTAGATACGAATAACAAAATCGGCAGAAAAAAATTAGCAGATATAGTCTTCGCCGACAAAGATAAACTAACCCAGCTTAACAATATTATTCATCCGGCTGTTTTAGAGAGGGCGAACGAGCTAATCGAGGAATTTAACAACCGGCCTGAGGTAAAGGCAATTGTTCTGGATATGCCGCTTTTGGTCGAGGTCGGGTGGGAAAAAATGTGCGAAAGAATAATTTTTATCGACTGTAAAGCGGAAAAAAGGGCTGAAAGGAGCAAAAAAACGCACCTTTTTGACGAAAACCAATTAAAAATTCGAGAAAATTTGCAGATTTCTCTGGACAAAAAGCAGGCCATAGCCGAAAATACCATTGATAATAACTCCGAGTTACAAACGCTGAAAAGACAAGTCGCTGAAATCTTCTCAAATATTGTGGAAAATAATTGGGGTTTATTATAGAACGCTTTTACTGTTAAAACCTTAAACGAAATAAATTTTATCCGGCCTATTCGGAAATTCAAATCCAGTTGAATTTATACAAGAAACTTTCTTGATAACTTAACAATTTTTCAAATTTTCAAAGGAGCAGATATGGCTAAGGCAGCCACAAAAAGCAGAAAACGAAAAAGACCGAGGAAAAGCAGCGAACCGGAAAAAGAGCTCGTCGAAGAGGCGGTTGCCGCCGAGGCAGCCGAAGAGGCAAAAACAGAAACCGCAGAAAAAACCAAGGAAGAAATGACAAAAAAAGAGCTCGAAGAATCGACGCACGCCAAGTACGAGCGTATCAAAAAGGGCAACCTTTACCTGACCGACCTGCAAAAGCTCGACGTCTCTGAACTGCACGACTTAGCGAAAAAAGAGAAAATCACCGACTACAGCGCACTTAAAAAGCAGGACCTCATCTTCAGGATTCTCAAGGAGCGCATCCAGCAAAACGGTCTGCTGTACGGTGAAGGCGTTCTGGAAGTTCTGCCGGACGGCTATGGTTTTTTGCGTAATCCCGATTACAATTACCTTTCCAGCCCGGACGACATTTATGTGTCACCATCGCAAATCAAGCGTTTCGGCCTGCGAACGGGCAATATAGTTTCGGGGCAAATCCGGCCTCCAAAAGATTCGGAAAAATATT
>CAYNDE010000218.1:0-3293 GCA_964395535.1 uncultured Pirellulales bacterium | reverse complement strand
TCTTCTCTCCCATACCTGACGGCTACAAAAAGGGTAAAACCCGCTACTGCTTTGTACTCGGTACCGTGATGAGCGGCCTGGGAAAAGGGATTTTCTCATCCTGTCTGGCAAAGCTGATGCAGGATAAAGGCCTCAAAGTCGCACCGATAAAGCTCGAAGGATACCTAAATATCGATTCCGGCACACTAAATCCATTCCGTCACGGCGAGGTCTTCGTACTCGATGACGGTATGGAATGCGATATGGACCTCGGCACTTACGAAAGATTGCTCGATATGGACCTGACAAGGGACAATTTTGCGACCAGCGGCCAGGTTTACAGCTCGGTCCTCCACAAGGAACGGCAGGGCGAATATCTTGGCAGGGACGTCCAGATGATTCCGCACGTTACCGGCGAGGTAAAATTAAAGCTTCGAAAACTCGCGATGAAGACAAAAGCCGACATAGTTTTCGTCGAAATCGGCGGCACCGTCGGCGACCTTGAAAATGCCTACTTCATCGAGGCTATGCGAGAGCTTGCTTACGAGGAAGGCCCCAATAGCTGCTGCTTCGTCGCACTGACATATATTCTCGAGCCGCAAAGTCTCGGCGAGCAGAAATCAAAAGCCGCTCAGCTCGGCATCAAGCAGATTATGCAGCTCGGCATTCAGCCGGACATCATCGCCTGCAGGGCAACAAATCCCGTCACTGAAAAGGTACGACAGAAAATCAGCGTTTACAGCAATGTCCCTCTGGAGCGGGTCTTCAATATGTCCGACTCCGAAAGCATATACACGATACCTGCAGCACTGCGGGATTGCGGAATAGATTTTCAGGTCCTCAGATTATTACAGATTGAAGACAGAATCGACCTGCGCCACGAAAGAAAAGCGTGGTCAAAATGGTGCGACTTCACCGACAAAATCGCCGCCGCATCGAACAACGTTAAAATCGGCATCACGGGAAAGTACACATCGGTCCGCGATAGTTATGCATCAATCATAAATGCTCTCGAGCACGCAGGCATAGCGCTTGGCTTAAAAATCAAAATTGAATGGATTGAAACAACGAAAATCACCGACGAAAACGTCGCCGAAAAGCTCGCTGACGTCGGCGGAATTATCGTTCCCGGCGGTTTCGGTACACGCGGTACCGAAGGAAAAATCGCCTGCATAAAATACGCCCGCGAAAATAACCTGCCGTATCTCGGCCTGTGTTTCGGATTTCAGATGGCCGTTATAGAATTCGCCCGCAACGTTTGGGGCCTGAAAAACGCTGATTCTACCGAAACCAATCCCAACTGCAAAGAGCCCGTTATTGATATATTGCCGGAGCAGAAGAAAATCGAAGGTCTCGGCGGAAATATGAGACTCGGCGGAAGGGACATCGAGCTCAAGCCGAATACTCTTGCCTCACAAATCTTCGGCAATGCAAAAACCGTCAGGCTCCGTTTCAGACATCGATATGAGGTTGACCCTCGCTATATTGGAAAGCTGGAAAGTGCAGGGCTGGTCTTTTCCGGGAAAGCGCCGAATCAGCCGATTATGCAGATTCTCGAATTACCGTCCCACCCATTTTTTATGGGCACGCAGGCCCATCCCTGTCTTACATCAAGGCCGCTTTCTCCTCAGCCGATGTTTGTCGCTTTCGTCGCCGCTGCCGCTAAAAAATATCTACCCGACGAAAACTTACCAGACCCTCTCGCCGCCGTAAAAAGCCGCTGCCGCACTGATTAACGCTGACTTCGGCTGCTTTGTCTTTCTATTTATTCTGAAGCTCTTCTATCTGTTTTTTCAGCTGCTCAACCTTATCTCTAAGCTCAAAATTTTCGTCATAAGTCTTCATTATCTCGTCGCCAATAACATCCATCTCTTCATTCATTTGCTTCTTCTCTTCTTCTTTCTCCGCATTGCATTTCTCAAAAGCACTTTTCAATTGTTCGATTTCCTTGTCTTTTTGCGCTAATTGCTTTTGAAGCTCAATATTCTCTGCTGCTATGACTCTGCTCTTTTTTTCACTCGGCGTCGTTTCCTCTTCACAGCCGCTGGTGAATATCACAAAAAACAAAACACATGTCGCCAAAAATATTGTCTTTACAAACCCCTGTTTCATCCCTTTACCCTTTCAAATCCAGCCTTACCTCATTTTGTTACTGCAATCATCTGCTTTTCCAAAAAAAATCCAAAAGCTTTTACAAAACAAGCAGAAATTATATCACCGGATAAATTCTTGTCAATTTACGGGCCTACTCAAACAGAACTTTCAGCCTTTTCTTTTTATCTTTACTAATTTGCTCATCCCTGGTCCAGACGGCCAGTTCAAGGCTTTTTCTGCAGCCGCATCCCTCGTCGACAATTTCACTTTCACTTCTCAAGAACGCTCGTATAAGCTCAAGACAGTTTTCCGTCGCTCTTTGCAGATTCCCTCTTATCTCCTGCAATAACGTCTGCCTGTCAGCGGCTTTTGGTTCTCGCCAGCAGTCATAATCGCTCACCAGAGCCGTCATAGCATAGCACATCTGGGCCTCTCTTGCCAGCTTTGCTTCCGGCATCGCCGTCATCCCAATCAAGTCGCCAGCCCATCCTTTGTGCATCATCGCCTCAGCCCTGCTCGAAAATTGCGGCCCCTCCGTACAAACGTATGTCCCTTTTGGATGGACCTTTATATCGAGGTTTTTTGCCGCCCCCAAAAGCCTTTCGCCGAGCCTGCTGCAAACCGGCTCACTCATCTCACAGTGCACCGCACCGAATCCCTCGAAGAACGTATTTTTCCGCTTGTACGTCTTGTCAATAAACTGGTCAACGATAACCACTTCTCCCGGCTGTATATCTTCGCGAAGTGACCCTACAGCGCCGCTGCATATAAGCGTATGAACTCCCAGTTTTTTCATCGCGAATATATTCGCAGCGTATGGAACTTCACTCGGCCCAAGCCTATGGCCGTGACCGTGACGATTGATAAACGCTATTCTTCGCTTGCCGATTTTGCCCACTAAAATCTCACCGCTGGGCTTGCCGAACGGCGTCTCGACTTTTTTCTTCTCAATACTGTCAAGCTCTGCTTCCAATGCATCGCCAAGCCCTGTCCCGCCTATAATACCTATCATCTCTTCTGCCATATTTTTACCTCCTTGCAGAAACTGCGAGTATAATAACTATTTATCTATGCTTTTACAACTCTTTAATGACTCTGCTCAGCCGATATGTTATAATCATATTTTTCAAATCTGTCCTGGATTGATATGAACTTAACGAACCAAATAAAACAAAAAGCTCTCGAAATCGGCTTTGACCTCGTCGGCATAACAACCGCCG
>CAYNDE010000217.1:0-3315 GCA_964395535.1 uncultured Pirellulales bacterium | reverse complement strand
AATCTTCCCTCCGGGCTTGCCTCCAGGCCGACCATCTCCAGGCCGACACAAAGACTCTCGCCGGAAGCCGTCGGCGTAAGGCTCCTTACATAAGCGTTAAAGCCCAGCCTTGTCTCGTGCGGCAGCGGTGTAAAGCGCAGGCCGATGAACTGACCGACCTGCAAATCTGGCCCCTGAGAAAAATCAACGGCAACCAGAAGACCGGCCGCTGATATTTCGACGAGCCTGCCCTGCCAGGCCTGACTAACGCTCGCTGAACCCATACTATCTGGAGCTGCAACCTTATCACGCCGCCAGATATTGACGTCCACGCTCATACTCTCAGGCACTCTCACCCGCTCGAAGCTTCTTCTCTGTACAACTTCAATCTGCTCGGGAATCAAAAGCGTTATCGAGCCTATGCAGCTCGCATCCGCCGGCTGCTCGATGCTGATTACTCTCGTATCGAAAATGAAGCGGTCATTGGCATCACTGCAGCCGCACTTGAAAGTAATACCGACAGTCGCACCTTTTTTTATGTGCACCGGCTCGGTCCTTTTCTGCGGTGAAAACTTTATACCGAAAGTTTTATCTGCAATATCGGTCAAAAGTGCCCTTGCAATCTGCCACCTTTCGCCGCAGATGTAACTGATAATCAGCGGCAGCTTTTGTTCGAAGACCATCTGCAAGACACGGCCTATCTCAGTTTCACGGAGCATTTTTATTTCATTCACGGCAAAATCCTTTTCTCATTTGCGAGTACTAAACTGCCCGCCAAAATCGCCGAACACATCGTTTCAGCTTTAAGCTATAAATCGGCAAAATAACACGCCTATTTTAGGACAAACTGAAACAAGCTGAATTTATCCGGACAGACGGACTCCGGCTCTTTGCGCACCAATTTTTTTCAGTGCCGTTATGCCAGTATTGAAAATACTCCTCTGTAAAAAAAACCAATTCTGGTGTGGTCATTCGGTCAAAGTCCTATAAAACAAAACAATCATAAAAATAAGCTGTTTCAACACTGAAAAGGCCTTGTTTTAGCTGCCAAGTTGTAAAAAGAAAGCTTGAAAAAATCGCCCTCTTATGGTAAGATACTTTTATGAATATGCCTGCGGCAAACGCCTTAAATTATAAATTTTAGCCGCAGGTCTCGGCGCTATAGCCGGAGGATGGTAATGCTGTTCAGAAGAAATTTAGTTTCAATCGGCCTGACAGTAACCGCTGTTTTTCTATCCGCATCTTTTAATATCTTTGCTGAAGAGGGAGTAATCGACTTTGCAAAATCATACCAGCCGCAGGCCCTGGCCGCCGCGGGAATCAGCGAGTTAAAACAGCTTGACCCGAACCTCACCGGCGCCGGCGTCAGTGTCGCGGTCATCTGCAGAAGCCAGACATACACCAACGGTCAGCCTGACAACAACTATCAGCCGGATGTCACTCACAACTGTTTCAGCACAACAAAATTTACATTTCACGACGAGAACACTTTGCCCGCCTCTGTCTCGCCGCATTCGACAGCGATTTGCTCAATACTTTTTGGCAGAGACCCGAACGCAACCGAAACGCGACTGGGCAGTTTCGAATACGAGGCGGCGATACCGGATGCAAATGCCGAAATATACGAATTCTGGCATTTCTTAACGGACAGTGTTTTTACTCAGGTTCCGCCCGACGTCGATATTATAACAGCAGCCGTCGGAAACCACTCGCCCCAATGGTGGACAAGAGGCCTTGATTCATTGGCAGAAAAATACAGCCTCATAATCGTAGCCGGTATCGGCAACGGCTCAAATGCCTTTGACCCGCCGCTTTACCCTGCCGCCGGCGCAAATGCCATCGGCGTAGGCGTGGTTGACTCGGTAGATACGAACGACCTGCTGATAAACCTGTCGAATTTTTCCCTTGCGCATCCTGAGCATTCGAGCTTCGGCCCTACGATTGACGGCCGATGCAAACCCGACATCGTCGCACCGGGAAACTGCCTCGCAGCCGTCACCGGTAAACCGGACCTGTACGAGCCTACTGGCAACTGGACGAGTTTCGCAACACCGGTAGTAACGGGTGCTATTGCCCTGCTGGTTCAAAAAGCAAAACTTGATCCCAATTTAATCTTTGCACTGTCACCGGACGGCGGAAACTGCGTAATCAAAGCGGCCCTTATGAACTCAGCGGATAAACTTGCCTTCTGGCACAAGGGAGGTACCTCAAAAGAAGACGACCACACCGCGCCGCTCGATTATATTCAGGGCAGTGGTATGGTAAATGCACCAGCCGCCTATAAACAGCTCATCGCAGGTCAATACAAACCCGGCGACGTACCCGCTGCCGGCTGGGACCTGAACGCACTTGAGCAAAACCAGCCCCTGGCAAACAGCTACCAATTAACAATTGCCGATGCAAACGGAAAAACTCTCACGGCAACTCTTGTTTGGAACAGGCACTATAAAGACAGCTATCCCTTCGAGCCGTATATGGAAAAAGATGCCGACATTCGCCTCGAACTCTGGGCGCTCAATCCCGACAACCCAGCCGAAGACTATCTGCTCGATTACAGTGACAGTACAGTTGACAATGTCGAGCATATCTATTGCAGCCTCGATGCCGACTACAAAAATTTCGAAATAGTCGTCTCTTACAGTGACATCAACGAACCGCAGCAGATACCGCCGCAATCTTATGCACTCGCCTGGAATGTGTCCGAGAAACAGAAATCTGATGACATCTTTTTATATGACTTAAATACCAATGGTACTGTCGACCAGGACGATTATATCACCCTTTTTATGAACTGGGTGAACAACGCAAAATCCCCCGTACACTACTTTTTAGGTGACATTAACGCAGACGGCATATTCGACGCCAACGATATCAATTCTTTGACCGAGCAGATGAACCGCAAAGCAGACTGGTTAAAAAACTCCTCCGCCGCTAAATAATAAACTCAACAGAAACCATTTTCTGTCTGCCTGCCTTAACACACAACAATCTCACACCTGCCCTTTTGCATTCTTCAATCATATCCGCAGGCCAAGCACCTGTTTATCTCTCTTGCCGGTTGATGACTGCGAATTTAAAATCTTCTTTGAATATTCGATAATTTTTGGTAAAAGAAATGCTTATGAAATTGCTTGTAAATAAAAGCCGGCTTAAAGGCGAGGTTACAATTCCAGCGTCGAAATCGCACACAATCCGCGCCGTCGCCATTGCCTCCTTGGCAGGCGGTAAAAGCCTCATCAGAAATCCTCTAAGCTCCTCTGATACACTTTCAGCCGTTGAATGCTACCGCTGCCTCGGCGCACAAATCGACACAAAAAAACCGGACCTCTGGACCGT
>CAYNDE010000216.1:0-3330 GCA_964395535.1 uncultured Pirellulales bacterium | reverse complement strand
CGCTTCGGCTCATACCTTTCAAAGCTGTGGTGCATAACGGCCCTTCCCTGGGTTGCGTTCAGCAGCCTTGTATGCAGGCCGAAAAGGCCTCGCGATGGAATCATAAATTCCATATGAATAAAGTCGGCGGCTCCGCTTTTGGTATTAACACTGACTAATTCGCTGCATCGAGTGGCAAGAAGGGCCATAACGGCATTCTGGCAGTCAGAGGGACAATCGATGACGAGCAGCTCGATGGGCTCGTGAGTTACGCCGTCAGCTTTTCTAAAAATAACGCTGGGCTTGCCGACACAAATTTCATAGCCTTCCCGCCTCATATTCTCGAGCAGTATTCCGAGGTGCATAAGTCCCCTTCCGGAGACCCTGTACTCGTCGCTGGTTTGTCCTGCTTCGACGCACAGGGCGATATTCTGCTTTAATTCCTTTTCGAGCCTGTCGCCGATATGGCGGCTGGTGACGTATTTACCCTCTCTTCCTGCAAATGGTCCGTCGTTGACTCTGAAGGTCATCGTCATCGTAGGCTCATCGACACTTATAATCGGCAGAGCCGCCGGGTTGTCAGGACAGGCAATTGTATTTCCGATATCGACGGGGTCGAGCCCTGCTACTGCGCAAATTTCCCCGGCCGGCACAAAGTCAACCACAATTTTGCCAAGGCCCTGAAACTGATAAAGCATCTGCACTTTTTGCTGAGTGTGCAGACCAGCGCTGTCAATAACGTTTACCATTTGACCTTTTCGGATATTGCCGCTGAAAACTCTTCCTATCGCGATTTTGCCGACATAATCGGAGTAGTCCAGCGTTGTAACGAGCATCTGCAGCGGACTATCGGGAGCTGCATAGGGAGGTTTTACGTGCTTTATAATCGCATCAAAAACAGGCAGCATATTATCGCTTTTGAGCTTGAGGTCGGTTGTTGCCCAGCCTTGTTTTGCGGAGGCGTAAATGATAGGAAAATCGAGACAGTTGTCATCAGCGGCCAGTTGAACGAGCAGGTCAAATACTTCATTAACGACATCGACCGGACGTGCATCCTTACGGTCAACCTTGTTAATGACCACAACAGGTTTGAGGTTATTTTTCAGGGCTTTTCCAAGTACAAACCTTGTCTGCGGCATCGGTCCTTCAAAGGCGTCAACAAGGAGCAGGACTCCGTCTGCCATTTTCAGGACTCTTTCGACCTCGCCTCCGAAATCAGCGTGGCCTGGAGTGTCAATTATGTTTATTTTGTACTCCTGCCCGCTCGGGTCGGTGTACATAACAGCACAGTTCTTGCTTAATATTGTAATACCTCTTTCACGTTCAATGGGGTTGGAATCCATAATCAGGCCGTCCTGGCCGCCTGCAAGCTTATCAAGCTCCTCGTTTCGAAACATACCCGACTGATATAAAAGCTCATTGACCAGGGTAGTCTTTCCGTGGTCAACGTGTGCGATTATTGCAACATTACGAATAAAATCTGTGTACATATAATACCTTTAAGGGCCTTTCGTTAAAAATTTATGGTAACTTAAATATTGGGATGCGGCAATATTTCTTTTGCTGTTTGGCAGTCTTTTGCGATTTGTTCTGCGAGGGCTTTTTCGGAAACGAATTTCTGCTGGTCGCGGATTTTTTCAACGAAATCAAAAGCCATCCATCTATCTGCCAGGTCTTCAACGTCGTTTAGAATATGCGCCTCTATCATTAAAGGATGGTCAGGGCCGTAAGTGGCTGACCTGCCGATACTGAATGCAGCGGGGATTGTAACTTTGCTTTGACAAACAGATTCTTCACTCTGGCCGACTTCGACCGTTCCTGCGTAAACACCTTCTGCAGGGATGAGCTGATTTAGCTGTCCGAGGTTTGCCGTTGGGAAGGCGAGCTTTTTTCCTTTGCCTCTACCGGGGACAACCTTGCCGATGAGTCTGTAAGGTCTGGTGAGTGCTATTGCTGCATCGGCGACCTTGCCTTCCAGCAGGAGATTTCTAATCAGTGTGCTTGATACTTTGACAGAAGGCCCGATAGACAATTTAACGGATTGCTGCTCGACAGAAATTACCTCAAAGCCGGATTCCGAGGCGAGATAAGTTAATGTGTGAATGTTTCCGTTTCGGCCTGCGCCGAAATGAAAGTCCTCGCCTTCGACGACGACGGCTGGTGCGATGCCTTTTGCGAGAATTTTTTCCACGAAATCACGTGCAGGCAGGTTCAGAAGGTCTTTGTCACTTTTCAGCAGGAGCAGATAATCGGTTTTGCTTTCGGCGAGCAGATGTTGTTTGAATTTCAGCGTTGCAAGCCTTTCTGGAGCCATTTCGGGATGTAAAATAGCAACCGGATGGGGCTCGAAGGTTGCAACAACAAGGCTTGTATGCATTTCGTCGGCCTTCTGACGGGCTGTTTGTAAGATTTTTTGATGGCCGATATGAACACCATCAAAATTGCCGATTGACAGGCAACAGCCTTTCAGGGCGTGTTCTGAAATGTCCCGTATTACCTTCATATCAATGATTTTCCACTATATTCCGTACTTTCCGTTCAGCACAGGCCATAAAATAGCCTGTAACGGCAAAAAAGTCAAAAAAATATTTGCAACTGAGTTGCATTTAGATATAATTACAGCGTACAGAGAGTATTGAACAAATAATACGTAGTTAAAATTTGGAAGGCTGAGATAAGCAGGTTTGTTATGGCAGGAAAGGTTAAACATATACTTATTGAGCTTAAGGGTCATCTGCCCTTTACGGCTTTTGGTGCGGTTCTTGGAATCAGCTTTATGCTGTTTTTCCGCAATGTTGGTGAATCAGGGGCACATATTCTGTTTTCCATTTTCCACCCGGGTCACGTCATATTAAGTGCGATTGTTACGACTTCGATGTTCAGGATTCACGCATTCAGGAAACATTTTATAACGATTCTGATTATAGGATATTTAGGCTCGGTCGGCATAGCAACAATAAGTGACATAATAATGCCGGAAATAGGCTCAAGGCTTTTAGGGCTGGATATACCTGCTCATACAGAGCTTCATCACGAGCATTCGGATAATGATGAGCAGGGACATAATAGCCACGAGCACGATGAAGGTATTCATTTAGGTTTTATAAAGGAGTGGTATTTAGTAAATCCTGCGGCGCTGATAGGTATTTTGATAGGCTATTTTCTGCCTCATACAAAATTTCCCCATTCGGGTCATATACTCGTGAGCACGTGGGCATCATCGGCGTATCTTTTGATGCGTGTATATGCTGAAATTGATTTTACGGCGATGATTGAAATATTTGTGATATTGTTGTTATCGGTGTGGATTCCCTGCTGTGTAAGTGACATCGTATTTCCGCTTTTATTCGT
>CAYNDE010000215.1:0-3339 GCA_964395535.1 uncultured Pirellulales bacterium | reverse complement strand
TATCGGTGTGGATTCCCTGCTGTGTAAGTGACATCGTATTTCCGCTTTTATTCGTGAAGTCCGATGTTGAGCTTGCAGGTCCCTGTCCCGAACATCGGCTCCACAGCCATTCTCATCGACATATTCAGGAGGAAGGAGATTGAGTCAGGGTACGAGCAAAAAATGTGAGAAGCTTCTAAGTTCAGCCGGCCTTCGCAGGACAAGGCCTCGAATGGCAGTTCTGTCTGCTCTATTCGAGGCGATAAAACCTCTCAGCCAGCAGCAGATTGCGAAACAGATACCAAAAGATGTACCCGACAAGGTTACAATCTATCGTACACTTGAGAGGCTTGCTGAAGCAAACATTGTGCATAAAGCGTATCTGCAGGACAGGGTATGGCATTTCGAGCTTGCACATAACTGTACACAGAAGCAATGTCACCCTCACTTTACCTGTGACGAGTGCGGCAGCACATTTTGCTTAACGCAACTAAATATGCCTATGGCCCGAAGCCCGCATAATGGTTTTCTGTTTACACATCAGCAGGTCAGACTCCAGGGCTTATGCCCGGATTGTGCTAACAAATGAGCATAGGTTAACATGCCTGCAATACTTGTATAGCAGCATTTTTACATATAATTTGTGTACAGCAAATTTTCATATTGTTATAATTAGCAAAAATGAAAGTTTATCCATTTAAGTTTAGGCCGATTTACAAGCAGCGTATCTGGGGCGGGCAGAAGCTGCGAACATTTTTCGGCAAGGACCTGCCGCGAGCTGAGAAAATCGGTGAAAGCTGGGAGGTGGCTGACCTGCCGGATGATAAATCGATAATCTCGAACGGTGAGCTTGCCGGTATGACACTTAATAAAGCGATAAGAAAATACCCGAAGGAAATAACCGGTGATAAAAATTTCAAGCTACCGTTTCCTCTTTTGATTAAGTTTCTCGATGCCGAAGATATCTTAAGCGTTCAGGTTCATCCGGACGCTGAGACCTGTCGGCGGATGGGCAAAGGTGAGCCCAAGAGCGAGTGCTGGTATATAATCGATGCGAACCGCGGGGCCTTTATCTATAAAGGGCTTAAGCCCGGCGTTACAAAGGAAAATTTTGCTGCAGCGATAAGCAAAGGTACGGTGGAGGATTTGTTGCAGAAAGTACCGGTCAGTGCCGGCCAGTGTCACTTTCTGCCGGCAGGCACGGCACACAGTATAGGGCCTGGTCTTTTGATAGCCGAGATTCAAACACCTTCGGATACGACGTACCGTGTTTACGACTTCAACAGGGTTGACGGCAGAGGAAATCCGAGGCAACTGCATATCGAAGAGGCGCTTGCAAGCATTCATTTCGGCAGAGCGGATGAGCTGAGCGTTACTACCATCGGCAGACTCGTCGAAACCGAGTATTTTAAGATTGACAAGGGCCATCAGGCAAAAGACTGCGAGCTGCTTTTATCAGCGGGCGAGATGAAAACTTTGGTTATGCTGACCGGTGCGGGAACAATTTTCGGCAGGGACGGCTCATCTGTGGGCTTTAGACAAGGTGATTGTTTGCTTGTGCCTTTCAGCTACGAGGGGGCAATATATTTCGGCCGCGATACCCAGTATCTGACTATAACACTTTAGTTCGACAGTTTTAAAAAACCGTCGAGCACTTAATAGCTTTGACATTTCTGTAATATTTTTCTATTATGCACAGTTTAATAAAGAATAATCGAAACAGACAGTTAGTCGTTTAAGATTGTGTAGCATTGTATGTCAAATTGGGACAGGAAAATCGAGAAAAAAACCTTGAGAGTCGGCGTTCTGGGTCTCGGTTATGTCGGGCTGCCGTTAGTGCGTGAGTTTACGTCAGCAGGTTTGAGAGTAGCTGGCTTTGATATAGACCCCAAAAAAGTCGCAGTGCTTAATTCGGGCAGAAGTATTATCAAGCATATACCTCATTCGCAGGTAAAGAAAATGACGGCATCGGGGCTTTTCAAGGCGACTACCAATATGTCACTGATAAAAAAAGTCGATGCGGTTATCGTGTGTGTACCGACGCCATTGACGGTTAACCGCGAGCCGGATATGCAGTTCATTGTCAAGAGCAGTGAGACGATTGCTAAGCATCTTTGCAAAGGACAGTTAATTACTTTCGAGAGCACAACGTATCCGGGAACGACAAGAGAGCTTGTCGCAGTTATTCTTGAGCGAAGCGGTTTGAAGGCCGGCAGGGACTTTCACCTTGCATATTCGCCGGAGCGTGAGGACCCGGGAAATAAAAATTTTACTACAAAAACAATACCGAAGGTTGTAGGAGGCCTTACGAAGAGATGCCTTGATATGGCCTGTAAGCTTTACAGTGCGGCTATCGATACGGTGGTGCCGGTATCGAGCCTTGAGGCGGCTGAGGCTGCGAAGATAGTTGAGAATGTCTATCGCTGTATCAATATTGCAATGGTCAATGAATTAAAGATGGTTTTCGACAGGATGGGAATCGACGTTTGGGAGGTTATCAATGCGGCCAAGACAAAACCTTTCGGGTTCAGCGCATTTTATCCCGGCCCGGGACTTGGCGGTCACTGTATCCCGATCGACCCGTTCTATCTGACGTGGAAGGCAAGGCAGTACGGGATGCCGACTCGTTTTATAGAATTAGCCGGCGAGATAAACACAAATATGCCTCATTATGTCGTCCAAAAAACGATGGAGGCGCTGAACGAGCAAAAGAAAAGCCTTAAGGGTGCGAAGCTTTTGATACTCGGGCTGGCATACAAAAAAGATATCGACGATATGAGAGAGTCTCCCTCTGTTGAGCTGATAGAACTTTTTAGCAAAAAAGGAGCAAAGATAGATTATAACGACCCTTACATACCGAGAGCACCCAAGCAAAGACAGCATGATTTGAAAATGACAAGCAAAAAGCTTTCTGCTAAGATGCTTGCCGGCTACGATGCAGTAGTAATCTCGACAGACCATAGCTGCTACGATTACAACCTAATAGCCAAAAATGCGAAGCTGGTCATCGACACACGGAATGCAACATCAGCAGTGAAAATTGGGCGCAGTAAAATTGTAAAGGCATAGGAAAAAAACCAATAACCAAGATAAAAGGGCATAGGATTACAATACTTAAATCGAGAAAGGGAAACCAGAATTGCTGAAAGAAAGTGAAAATCCGCCGACAATCTGGCCTGAGGGCAAGTCCGTTAGGGATTTTACAGGCTTTTGGTGGGTGGCACATACCAAAAGCAGAAATGAAAAAGCGCTTGCAAATGACCTCGTTCGCAAAAACATCAGCTACTTTCTGCCGATGCGATGGAAAATGACTGTCAGGAACCGCAGGAAGTTCAGGTCACTATTGCCTTTGTTCAGCGG
>CAYNDE010000214.1:0-3362 GCA_964395535.1 uncultured Pirellulales bacterium | reverse complement strand
GGGCTGAAACGTGAGGACCGCCCGCAATGACGGGAATATTTTTATCGATTTCTTTTATTGCTTTTGCTGCTGTCACCGCCTGGCCGAACTGGTTTGTCATAAATGATATTCCGGCCAGTTTTGGCCTGCTCTGCACGACGAGCCTTTTAAGTTTATCTGTTTTCATATCCGTCGCCGACATATCTGCAATCCTGACCGTGTAGCCTTTGTCTTCTAAAACAGCCGCTATGCAGGCCAGCCCTAAGGGCGGTGACTTCTTAGGGTAGGTATATGTTGGGTATATCAACAGTATATCGAGGTTAGTCATATTTATCCCATCTTAAAATTTAGTAGTAAAATAACTTGAAAAGGCATTTGAAAATAAATGCAGTATATCGATAGAGCTTTTTTGAATAATATTTTTCCCATTTTTGAGCGTATTCTTTGAATATCTCTTTGCCGGTTATCCTATACATTGCTTCAAGCTGGACTATATGCAGCTTTTGGTAGTACGGGCTTGCGACCATTTTCAGCCTTGTCGGCAGCAGGTGATAGACCGTCCAAAATCCGATGTCATATCTCTGGATATTATTTTCCAGCGTCTTTATCGCTTCGGTGAACAACTGCAGGGCCTTTTGACTTTTTGTCAGTAGATAATAATCATATACGCCCCATGTCGCCCAGATAAAGCCGTTAAGAACGTGTGTAGGCGGATTAAAGATTAGCTCCTCGAACCAGGTATAGCCGTTATCGTCGGTGAATGTCACTCCGCCGGGCTCGGTGATTTTTCTTTCGAATGCCTTGAAAGCCTTAGTTGCGGTCTGTTTGTAAATGTTGTTTTTTGTCAGCTCGTATGCACGTGCGAGCACCGATATTCCCTGTCCCTGCGCCAGTGCAGAGTGCCACGGTGCCTTGAGCCCCTTGTGGTATTCGAAATCGAATTTGTATTCCCACAGCCCTAAATCGGCTTCTATTATTCTTAAATTTTCAACGAACCAGTCGGCCTGTTTGAGAAAGATTGTTTTAAAATCCTCTTTTTTCGTATCGAGGTAAAGGTCGTAAAAGCCTAATGCATATTGTGCGATTGCATTGGGATTATATTGCAGCCCGACTGTCCCTTTATAATCGAGCAGGGGTATGTCGTTCGAATCAAACGGGCCGTCGTAGCGGCTCTTTTCCTCGAAGTTCATATAGTATCTGCCGATGGTTGCATAATCTGCGATACTGTTTGTTTTCAGGCCGGTGTGCCAGAAGCTTAAATTGCTGTTTTTGCTGAGCAGATAAGCGGAAAAAATTCGTTTCAGATATGAAAGTTTTGATTTCATCAAATATGCCGAAATTTAAAAACAATCTGTGCTATTTGCCGGCTTCAATAAAGAGAAACAAGCCGTATTTGTCCCCGAATAGTCTGACCAGCCATCTTGGATAAAGTTTCCAGATTAGCGAGTAGAAGCGGGATTGATATTTTTTGCTCGGCTTGTTCAGGAGCAGGTCTCCGAATCCGAGTTTTGTATGTAAATTGATTTTTACAAATCCCTTTTTCTCAAGAAGGCAGCGCATTTCTCGAATAGTGTAGGCTTTTGTTCCCGGGCTTTCCAGGTGTCTGTAAATTGCCCATCGGGGGTGCTTGAAGAATCGTCCCGTAAAAAGGCAGTACCTCACCCACAATATCCATCCGGCTACCGATGGAATATGATATACCATAGCTTTGAAAACTCCTCCTTTTTTTAGAACACGAAAAACTTCGCTGAAAGCTTTTTCCGTATCCGGTGTATGATGAAGCACGCCGTAGGAATACACGATATCAAAACTCTCATCCTCGAATTCAAGTTTCTCCGCATCTCCGATGGTTAGTTTATAGACGTCCTCGGTAAAGCCCTGCTTATTCAATCGCTGTTTCGTCAATGCGATAGCCTCTTCGGTGAGGTCGATACCGGTGGCTGTTGCGCCGGCTTTTAGCCAGCAGCAGAAATCTACTCCGCCTCCGGTGCCTATTTCCAGAATCTTTTTGTTTTTTGCAGCCTTAAAATCAGCAAACTCAGGGATATACGGCTCCAGCCGGTACCTTTCCCTTTCTATTGTTGCCAGGTCAACAGATTCATCGGAACCTTCTCTGCCGTATCGTGAGCCGCATACTTCTTGTTCCCAGTGTTGCTTGACCTTTTCCTTAAGACTGTTCATTTATTTTGCCCCTCAGTCGGTTCTTGTCGTAATATGCTGTTGTCTTCGCTTGTTGAAAAGATGCACTGTCCTTGTTTGCCTCCGGTGTATTTGGCGGATGTTTTCCCTGTCTTAATGAGTGTAGCAGCGGTCAAGAAACAATCTTGCCCATATTTCCATACAGACCATTGCCCAAATCGAATACGAAGCGTCGATTTTCATTTTTTCGTTGTCTGTAAGCAGCTTTTGGACGGCTTGTGGTTTGAACCAGCCTCTTTTTTTGATGTTGTGTGGCGAGAGAATATCATAGACCATTTCTTTTAAATCGCCCAGCAGCCACGTTCGAACAGGGCTCGGTATCGCTGACTTTGGCCTGTAAATCACTTCACGAGGCAGATAGGGTTCCATTGCCTTTTTGAAAATATATTTTCCGAGCCTTGCGTGTTGTTTCAGGTTCGGGTGGATTCTTGTGGACAGCCGAACCAGGTCAATGTCGAGAAGCGGCACGCGTATCTCGACACCGCTGGCCATTCCTGTTTTGTCTGTATAGTTTAGGTTGTGGTCCGGCAGGAACGTTTTACATTCTAAATAAAGCATGCGGTTGAGGCGATTTTTTATGTTCGGGATTTTTGCCAGGTGTTTTCCCATAGGGCTGAAGCAATCATATTCTCCCAGTGAATTGTGAAAATCATCGGTATATAGTCCCATTGTTTTGTTTTGGTTGAGCCAGAAAAAATAAGCGATTAGCCTTTGTTCGCTATTCAGATGTGCGTTTTCAAGGATTTTTCGCATTTTTCTTGCGATAGGCAGTTTAACGGGCATTTTTTTTGCTGTTTTGCTGATAAGACTTCTAACAGGTGCCGGCAGCCACGCCCAGTATCGTTCCATAACAAGTGCCAGGTGCCGGCGGTAACCTGAAAATATATCATCACCTCCCGCACCCGACAGCAATACTTTCATTCCATCCTGGCGAGCTTTTTGGCATATAAGCATAATGTTCAGCGGTGCTATGTCCGCCTGGGGCTCGTCGAGTATATATATCATTTTTTCTATGTTATCGACTATGTTGGCATCGATTGCTATCTCTTCGAGCTCGACGCCGAGGTGTCGTGCAACTTTTTGCGCGTAAGGCAAATCGTTGACGGCTCCTTCATACCCTTTGCCGCCTGCGAAAGAGATGGTATAGCATCTGGGCTTTTCTCCGGGTCTTAATTTTTTCATCA
>CAYNDE010000213.1:2207-3365 GCA_964395535.1 uncultured Pirellulales bacterium | reverse complement strand
GATAACTATGACCTCCTTGTCCTATGGTCGCATCGACCATCACCCCATCCGGCGGCAAAATTATCTGTTCAGCCAGCGATTTTGAAAGAACGGGTATATGTCTAACCTGCGCACTTTCCACATTTTTCTCAGCAGACCACTATCCTGTCCCCTTGAGAAATCAACTTTTTAACTGCAGCCGAAAAATCCACATCACTGAAAAGCTGGTCGAGCTTTTTCAGCCGCTCAAGTCTTTCTTCGAAGACGCCCAATGAGCTGAGTGTCTGCTCATCGATTTCTCGTTTGCCCTCAAGGGCATCCTTCACAATCCTGTAATGGTCAACATTATCTTCGAGCATAGAGCCTCCGTTCTTGCAACATTTATTCCTGTTCATCATACTTTTGCAGGACAATCTGCCTGGCCTGCGACATCTGACTTTGATACTGCGACATATGGTCACTCAGATACTGTTCCCAGTTCTGGCTGTTCCACAACTCGATATGGTCTCTCACTCCCACCAGCGTAATTTCATCTTTCAGCCCTGCTCTTGTTCGCAGCTTCTCGTTCAGAAGTATCCTGCCCTGATTATCGAGTTCGACCTTACCTGCAAGAGCGAAGGTTATCCTTTCAAACGCAACCGCTTCGTCGGCAGCCGTCCTTTGCGGTGCCGCTGGTGCCGCTGCAAGAACTATACGTTCGAAATATTTTTCCGGGTACAGGCACAAAATTCCGTTTGAGCCAAGTACGATATAAAAGCTGCTCCCATGCTCTTCGCAGTCGATTTGGTTACGCAGTTTATTTGTTATTAGAACCCTCCCCTTTTTGTCTACCGTATGAGTATATTCACCTGTTAATAAAAGCATGACCGCTATACCACCTATTCGCCACCAAAGGATTATTAACAGGGAGATATTACCACTTCCTCCCACTTTGTCAACAAAAAAACCAATTTTTTAAAAATTTTATTAAAATTTTATTATAGGACTATTACAGAATCCCCTAACTGCCTTACAAATAAGACCTTACATTATCTTTTTGTTTTAGTTTTCGTTTAGCCCCCAGGTTTATCCTGGGGGTATTTCTACTGTTATGTATAGGCATTGAATTTATTCGGGGGTTTTTTCGTTTAGCTGTCGCCGGCCTGCCCTGAGCAACGTCGAAGGGGACGGCGACTTTTT
>CAYNDE010000213.1:0-2107 GCA_964395535.1 uncultured Pirellulales bacterium | reverse complement strand
CTTAAACGATGGAAAACTCATTTACGGAAAATCTCTTGTCTTATATGATAAGCCGTGATAAAATAAAAAAAAATTTTTGGAGGCCATTATTATGAAAAAATCAATAATTACCTGCACCGTCCTGTCAGTTTTGATTCTTTTTACCTGCCTATGTCAGGCAGAAGAAAAGGCTCAAAGCCCGCAGGAAAAAACAATTGCCGGCGTCTGGAAGCTGACAACCGACTTTGGCGGCCGGCAAATGAACAACACACTCACTATCTGCACTGCAGAAAAAGACAAACCTGCAGTTCTATGGGGACTCGGCGGCGATGAAGACGAAATTTCCAACATCAAGCTCGATGGCAGCAAACTCAGCTTCGACAGGACAAGAAGCTTTCGCGACCAGGAATTCACCTCGACAATCACATTGACCTATGACAAGCTTAAAGACTCTCTCACCGGAACTATCTCGTCTGACCGCGGCGACTCTGATGTCACCGCCGCTCGCATCATTCCAAAACCCGATGCCGTAGGCACCTGGATTATCAAAACCGAAAGAGGCGAGAGCACATTGACCATCAGGCAAAAGGACGGTAAACTCGAAGGCAATTGGACCTCGCCCCGTGGCGAAAGCGATATCTCGAATGTCAAATTCGAAGATGGAAAACTTACCTTCGACCGCGTAACAAAACTCGAAGACCGCGAACTCAAATCCTCTTTTACAGGCGAAGTCAAGGCCAACGAGCTGAAAGGCGAAATCACAGGTGAAGCAGGCACAACAGAAGTAACTGCTGCGCGCCTTGGCGCAGAAATTATCGGCAAATGGGCTCTCACAACAACCTCCGACCGCGGCGAGAGAACAAGCATTCTTCTTATCGATAAAGACCTCACAGGCAGATATGCTATGGGTTTCGGCGAAATTGACACAAGCAAAATTAAGCTCGACGATGACAAGGTAACTTTCTACATCGATATGTCATTTGGCGACCGCGACTTCAGTATGGATTATGAGCTGAAACTAACAGGCGATAAGCTCGAAGGACTGGTCTCTTCCGACAGAGGTGATAACAAGGTCACCGGCAAAAAGATTGTCCCCAAACAAAAAGAAGAAAAACCAGCCGATACTGAAAAAGAGGAAAAACCAATATAGACTGAAAAAGAAGACTAAAATCTTAAAAACAATAAAATGACATCAGCCGGCAGCAGCCTGTAAAACCTTCACGCTGCTGCCGGTACTCTTTTTTTAACAATCCAAAAACCTGAGGAGAGCACTCTCTACACTCGGCATCCATCAGCCGACAGACAGAATATATGTCCAAATGCAGAATATTTGTCCCTCGCATAACCTGTTGTCAGGCATAATCATATCGCGGAGGTCTTTTGTCAGGGTCTCTTATCCCGTCCCGCCAGTCGTAACCAGATACAAAATTTCCCCCCGGCCGGCAATAGCAAAATCAAATAGAATCGATATCTGCGCATTTGTCACCTCCTGTCTTGATAAAATTTTAACGAACTGCCTGTTTCATACAAAGCTCAGTTTTTGAAGTCCCGAAAAACCGTTGAGTCACACCGATAGCTTATCGCATTTTCAAAAATTTTGGGATATTTATTTTTAGGCAGGATAAAACCTCGTTTTTCTGCTTCTTAAAATGAACTGCCAATTCTTGATAAAAAGACACCACGGCGAGATTCACACCGTGGTGCCTCATTATTCATAACAACTCAATGTCACTACTAATAAAGATGCGTGGCTTCAGTCTCTTCAACAGGACGGTCAAGCTGGTCCGTATTCATCGTTACCTTAAATCTAACGTCACCTGCCTTCACAGCTTTAACAACCACACGCCACGTTGCTTTGCCCTGCGGTGCTAAACTCTTCAGAGGCTCTAATATCACCTCATTGCCTGACAGACGACCGCCGGTTACACCTCCGCTGGAAACGTATTGCTCATTTTCTTCCAGCGTACAGATAATTCGGATGTTCGTTCCAGGTGATGAGCCCTGATTAGTGGCTGTGATAATATACGTTGTTTGATTGCCGACTTCTATAGGGTCATCGACGTCTATAACCTCAAGGAGCATTGCAGAAATACCCGCCACCGTCGTTTTCACAGATGCTTTAACGTCC
>CAYNDE010000212.1:0-3368 GCA_964395535.1 uncultured Pirellulales bacterium | reverse complement strand
GACTCCACCTTAAGACCCGATACCCGCACCACCGAGCCCTGGCAATCGTGCAAATTAACTCCTTCAATTACCGAATGAAGCTTATCAAAATCTATTGTACAGCCGCCCGTCTCTGACATACTTTCTTACCCCGCGCTCTCAAGTGCCCTGCCTATTCGCTCGAGCTGCTCGTCGATTAAAGATTTAATTGTCCCCTTCGTACTCTCGACAACACACTCCGCAGCCCCGATTGCCGCATCCGAAACAAATTTAATACCTTCGAAATTCACACTTCCCTCGGCTTTAAGCTTCTCAATCTCGCCGTAGTCTTTCGGATTCAAATGCACTACAAGCTCTTTACGGCTCGGTGCTCCGCTAATTGCCTCTTTCACAATCGTCTCTATCTTGTAATCACCCTCTTCAACCCGCCTTGCCAGTATCTTTCTGGCAATTTCAACCGAAAGCTTCGCTATCGCTTCTGTGTGTTCGACAAATAATTTCTCATAAAACCGGTTCACCTTTTCCACCAGACTATTCAGGAGCCCGCAAATCCTTGACAGCTCCGCCTTATTCTTCCCCAGACTATTGCTAACCCCGTCGCCTGCGATTTCCTCAGTCTCATCGCAAATCTCGACACCCTGTATCGGCCGGTCAATTGTTATCTCTATAACGCTCTGCATCTTTTTATTCTTCTAAAAATGAAAGCTCACCTTTCTCATTCATCTCACGCAGTTTCGCCAGAACCTCCTCTCTTGCCTTTTGAATATCTTCTTTCTTCGGCGCCGACATAAGCGAGCTCTCCTCTTCAATCGCCGCCGCTGCCCTCTCGGAAATATTAGATTTAATCTTTGCCGCTATCGCCTCGTCCGCCTTAACCAGTGCCAGCGCCAGAACTCTCGCCTCTATCCCTCGCAATGCCTCTTGAAGAGACCTGTCCGCAATCTCCGGTATATCCTCCCAGACTATCATCAAATCCGTCACCATCTTGCCTGCATCGCTGTCCTTTTCTTTTATCGCACCCAGCATCCCGTCCCTAAGCTCCTTACCGAGGTTTCGCAAAATAACCGCCACCTTCCTCAGCGAGTCAGTTGGCTCAACCGCACCCTCGCCCGCCCGACGCTCAACGCTGATAAGCTCCAAACGCCTGCACACCATCTCTGCTATACGCCCTTTCGCCTCGATTGTCACGCCTTCGCTGCTCACCATCCTCCTGACACAGCTCACACGAACACTCTCATGAAGCAAACTCAGAATCTCAGAGCTTTTCCTCGTCGGCATCTCAGTAAGAACTACCGCTATCGCCTGCGGATGTTCCTTTTCCAGTATCGATGAAAGCACCTTCGAGTCCGCCGACCGTATGGACATAAAGGGGTCACGTTTCTGTAAAAGCCGGCTTATCTGTATTTGTATCTGCTCAGCCTTTTGTTCTCCGACCGTACTTTTCAGCATCTGCTTCAAAAAGTCCTTAACCTCAAATTCACCCTTACTCTGAAGCGACCTGTAAAACTGCTCCGCAAATTCCACATTTTCCTTGCTGTTACGATAGCCCGCCGCATCCAGGTACGCAGCCTCCACCGCCAGCTCTTCAACCAGCTCAGGCTTAACTCCCCTCAAAAGCTCCGATGCCGCTGTCACATCCAGGTTCATCAGGAGCATCGCTGCCTTTTGTTTACCCGTCAATGCCACTTAACTATTCTCCTTCCCGTATCCAGCTCGTGAATAGCTGTTTAACCTGTTCGGGATTGTTTCGCAGCGCGTTTGCTATCTGACGTCGAATCACCACCGGCTCAGCCCCCTCACTTGCCCCCGGCAATAAACCCGCCGCTGTTCCCCTTGCCTGAGCCGCTTCCAGCTCCGCTGCCGCTGCCTTCTTCTTGGCTCCGCTGAATATCTTCAGCGCAAAAAGTGCGCAAATCGCCATTATCCCGAGCGACAAATGCCTCGCTATCGCAATAATATTAAGTCCTCCGCCGCTCTTTGCCTCCGCTATCAGCTCCGGTCCTGCAGTTTGAATTTCAACCTCGACTACCTCAACCGAATCTGCATCCGTTAGCCCGAGCGCATTTCTTATTATCCTCTCAACATCCGCAACTGCCATTATCTTTGCTTCGCTCCCACCCGTCGCAGAATTCGCATCCGCAGGCCGAAGGTCCACAAACGCCGCCACCGACAGGCTCTTGACCTGTCCAGGCAGCTCTGTCCTCTGCTCAACACTCTTGCCGACCATATACTCGGTGACAGTCACCTCATCCTTCTTCACGCTGCCCGGCAGAACCTGTCCGCCCTCGCCCTCTCCCGCAACAGTACTGCTGCCCGTCTCTGAGTTAGTCGTTATCTCTTCCTTCGCTGTAACCTTACCGGTCGGGTCGTACTTCTCGGTAACAAGGTTGATCCTCGTCATATCAATAACAGCGCTCACTCTAACAACCGCTCTTCCCTCTCCCAGCACCGCCGTCAGCATCTTCTCAACCTTATCCGACAGATTCTTCTCAACCCTCTCCTTATAATCCTGGACCGTCCCCGCACCCGCCGCCACCGGCTCGTCGCTCTCACTCGAAAGAAGACGTCCCTTGCTGTCAACCACCGTTACACCTTCAGGCCGAAGTCCCTCTACGCTGCCTGCAACCAGATGTGTTATCGCCGCTATATTCAAAGCGCTCACCTGAAAGCCGGGCCTCAGGCGAAGAACAATCGACGCACTTGTCCCCGACTGCTCCGACGCAAAAATCGATTGCTTGCCCGAAACTATATGCACCCTGCAGTGGCTCACTCCGTCCATCATCTGGATACTTTTCGCTAACTCATCCTGCAGCGCACGCTGAAGATTCACATTCTGCACAAACGGGCTTATCCCAATTTTTTCGTCATCGAGTATCTTATATCCTCCCTGTGCTCCCGTAGGAAGCCCCTCCCTGGCCATATCAAGTCGAAGCTGGTAAACACCTTCCCTGGGTACATAAATACTCGTACCCCCGCCGCGCAATTCATACTCAATCTGTTTTTCGGCAATCTTTTCAGTAATCAGCGACGCCTCCTCAGGCGAAAGGTCCTGATAGAGCATCCTCATATCGGGCCTGCCTGCCCACCGAACGAGAAGCCAGCCGGCCGCTACAAAACTCAAAACCATCGCCACCAGCAGTGCCCGCTGAACAACACTGATTTTCTGCCAAACCGCTCGTACCTTCTGAAAAAATCCCATCGATACCTTCCAAATCAATCAGCTAACAGCTCTTTTTGTCACCATCTTTCACACAGGATATCAGCCGCCAGTGGCCTCGCCGCAAGGCGGGCACATCAAAGCGGCATATTCATCGTCTGCTTATACGCCTCGATTAGCTTATTCCTCACACCCACAAGAAGCTTAAAGCTCATATCCGCCTTAGCAAACT
>CAYNDE010000211.1:0-3374 GCA_964395535.1 uncultured Pirellulales bacterium | reverse complement strand
CTGCTGCAGGAGTTAAAGCTCTGTCAGCAAAAGCAGCAGAAAATTGCTGTGCTTCAGACCGAAAGAATCTTCGAAAATCCCGTCAGCCGTATCAGCCGCTCTATCCGCGAGCTTTACTGGGACGGCCTTACAAGGCGCATCGATGAAGAAAATATCGTCCCTTTATTTGCTGATAGTAAGACTACTACCATTGATGGATTCAGATACATCTATGTACCGCACACAGATGATATCGCTTACGAGTACTTTTCAAAGGTTGCAGGCAAACACCCGAAACTGAAAATCAAGGTTGTGCGTCTGCCCGAAGTAGTAACAGGCGAATGGGTAAAGAGCAGGGACGGCTACCACGGTTTATTAAGTCTCGCCCTGAAACGAACTTCGAATGGAAACTTGCAGGCTGTGCCGTTTGTCGTACCTGGCGGAAGATTCAACGAGATGTACGGCTGGGACAGCTATTTCGAGGCACTGGGTTTGCTGGTGGACGAGCGGGTGGAATTAGCGAAGGCGATGGTGGAAAACTTCGTTTATGAAATCAACCATTACGGCAGGATTCTAAATGCCAACCGTTCTTATTATCTCACCCGTTCACAGCCGCCGTTTCTGACTTCAATGGCCCTGGCTGTTTATAAACATCTGCCGCACAACAGTAAAAGCAAACAGTGGCTAAAAGGAGTATTAGAGGCTGCGATTAAAGAATATCGCACTGTATGGCTCGGCGAAAAAAGGCTGACACAGACGGGTCTTAGCAGATACTTCGGCGAAGGTATCGGCGCACCGCCGGAGGTCGAGCCAGGCCACTTCGATGCAGTATTCAAAAAATACGCCGAAAAATATAATATGGAACCAGACAAGTTCGAGCAGGGCTACAAACAGGGCAAAATAAAATCGCCGGAGCTGGATGAGTATTTCATCCACGACCGCGCGATGCGGGAATCAGGTCACGATACTACTTACCGCTGGGACGACCGCTGTGCAGATTTCGTAACGGTGGATTTGAATTGCCTTCTTTATAAGATTGAAATGGATTTAGCGAAAACAATAGAAAACGAGTTCGCTGACAATCTTAAGCTCGAAGACGGCACCATAGAAAAAAGTGGCGAGTGGTACAATCGGGCAAAAAAGAGAAAGGAATTGATAAACAAATACCTCTGGGATGCAAAAGAGGGGATATTTCTTGATTATGATTTCGTTAATAAAAGAAGGAAAGTTTATATAACGCCCGTTGTATTTTACCCTTTATGGTCCGGCGTTGCGACGAAAGAGCAGGCCAAATCCATTGTCGAAAATGCCCTTTGCCAGCTGGAAATGGCGGCAGGCCTGGCAGGCTCGACTGAAACAGCCCGCGGGAAAATCTCAGAAGACAGGCCCCAGCGGCAGTGGGACTATCCTTACGGCTGGGCCCCGCATCAGATGCTCACCTGGCAAGGGCTCCTAAATTACGGTTTCGATGATGCTGCCCAGAGGCTAATCTACCGCTGGATTTACACCATAACCATAAACGCCAGAGATTATAACGGCACTATACCTGAAAAATTCAACGTTTTTACCCGCTCGCACAGTGTTTTTGCAGAGTATGGCAACGTGGGTACAAAATTTGCCTATATTACAAAAGAAGGATTCGGCTGGATGAACGCCAGCTACCAGGTGGGCCTAAAGCACCTGCGGCCGGAGCTGCGAAGTAAACTCGAGCAGCTCGCCCCCTCTGAATGGGTCTTTGAAAAGTGAATCCGGAGCCGACAGCCGGAAAAAAACGTAAATCCGGAGGACGGGAACATAATTATATTTTGTTGTTGCTTATTCGGGACGGAGCGGATAATATGGCGATTCGCGATAAATATTGACAGCCAGTATTTACGCAGGGATTTTTCTTAAAAGTTAAGGAACGAAAAGAATGAATATCTATGCAGGTAATTTGTCATTCGATGTAAGCGAAGACGAACTGAGAAAAACATTCGAGGAGTTCGGCGAGGTTACGGAGGTCCGCTTGATAATGGATAAGTTCAGCGGCAAATCAAAGGGATTCGGCTTTATCGAAATGCCATCCAAAGAAGAAGCTGAGAAGGCAATCGCGGAATTGAACGGCAAGGATTTCAACGGACGTGCTATAAGTGTCAACGAAGCCAGGCCGAAAGTTGAGCGCAGCGGCGGCAGAGGCGGAAGAGGCGGCGGCGGAAGAGGCGGCGGCGGAAAACGAGGCGGCGGAAAACGAGGCGGCTTCGGCGGCAAAAGCCGAGGCGATTTCGGCAACAGCCGCGGCGGAAGGTATTAAAAAACGTCCCTGCCGCATAGCGGCAGGCTTAAACGAAAAAATTAACCCCGCAATAACTGCAAGGGCAAAATTGTGGGATTATGTATTTGAAAATTGCGACGGCTTAATTGTAACCAAGCCATTAAGCGACGTCGGCGAGGCCGAGTGTGTCACCGAATTTTGCAAGTAATGCTTTGCGGATGTTTTTATGCTCGGCTTTTGTGAGCATCGGGTCGGAGCCTGCCAAACCAAAGGCATTTTTTCTGGCCATCATGAGCAGCTCATAATCGTCAATAATATCGGCAATCTTCAAATCGGGCAGGCCGTGCTGACGAGTGCTGAATAATTCGCCAGGGCCACGCAGTCGCAGGTCGTGCTCGGCGATTTCAAAGCCGTCATTGCTCCTGGTCATTATCTGCAGCCGGCTTTTAGCTGTTTCGCCGGCAGATTCTGTTAATAAAAAGCAGTAAGATTTGTTTTGCCCTCTTCCGATGCGGCCTCGTAGCTGGTGCAATTGTGCCAGGCCGAAACGGTCGGCACCTTCGATAACCATAATGGTAGCGTTCGGAACATCAAGGCCGACCTCGATAACAATAGTCGAGACGAGAACATCAATTCTGCCGGCCCTGAAATCTGCCATAGTTTGCTGCTTTTTGGCTGAAGGCATTTGGCCATGAATGAGACTTACTTTGAATTCGGGGAATACCTCTTTTGATAATTTGTGCCACTGGTCGGTGGCAGCCTTGATATCGACGTCAGCCTCGACAGAAGTGATTCGCGGACAGACAAAATAGGCCTGCCTTTTTGCCTTTAATCTTTCGCGAATGAATTCGTATGCTTTGGCTCTGTCAGCCTTATCGACCCATCGGGTGATGACCTCGCCCCTGCCCGGCGGGCAGTGTCTTATAACCGAGACATCAAGGTCCCCGAAAGCGGTCATCGCAAGTGTTCGCGGGATGGGTGTGGCGGTCATAACAAGATAGTGCGGCGTAGTCTGCTTTCGCAGGGTCGCTCTCTGCCGCACGCCGAATTTATGCTGCTCGTCAACAATCACAAGAGCAAGTGATTTAAACTCGACATCGGCCTGCAGAAGAGCGACGGTTCCGACAACGATATCGATTTGGCC
>CAYNDE010000210.1:0-3394 GCA_964395535.1 uncultured Pirellulales bacterium | reverse complement strand
ATGACAGTGCATCCGGGATTCGGCGCACAGGACTTTATGCACGACGTCGCGAAAAAAATCAAAGAGGTCAGGGAAATGGTCGGTCCTGATATAAGAGTGGAAGTTGACGGAGGGATAAATCCGCAAACAGCTCCGATAGCAGTCTCTTACGGAGCAGATACGCTCGTAGCAGGCAATGCGATATTCGCCGAGCAAGACAGAGTAGCCGCGATAGAGGCGATTCGAAAGGCATGCAGGTAATGTTATAGGCAAACAGCTCATTTTATGGTACAATTCCCAATTGCGGTTACATTAAAAATATTGCTATGGCCAAAAAAGCAAAAAAAGAGTGGAACGGCTTCTCGCTGAAGCCGAGAAAAGAGATGCCGGACGGGCTGTGGATGCGGTGTCCCGGCTGTGAGAAGACGCTCTATAAAAGTGCGGTCGAGGAGAACCTGAACGTCTGCCCGGAATGCGATTACCACTTTCGAATCAGCGCGGATACGAGGATTGAATACCTTACCGATGAGCAGACCTTTCAGCAGGTACTGGGCGATTTGAACAGCAGCGACCCGCTGAACTTCAAGTACAAGGGCACAACATATAAGAGCCGGCTCAAAGCGGATGAGAAAAAGAGCGGCTCAAAAGAGGCGATAAAAATCGGCAGGGCATTTATCAAGGCAAGAGAAGTGGTGCTGGCGGTGATGGAGCCGAATTTTTTGATGGGCTCTATGGGATACGTTGTGGGTGAAAAGTTTACAGCAGCGGCGGAGATGGCGACCGAGCTGTCACTTCCTTTTGTAGCGGTATGCTGCTCGGGCGGAGCGAGGATGCACGAGGGGGTCGTTTCATTGGGACAGATGGCCAAGACAAGTGCCGCACTGGCAAGGTACAATGAGGCGGGCGGCCTTTACATTCCAATCCTCACCGACCCGACGACAGGCGGTGTCACTGCGAGCTTTGCAATGCTCGGTGACGTCATCATAGCTGAGCCGGGAGCTTTAATTGGTTTTGCCGGGCCGAGAACAATAGCAGAGACCATCAAGGTGGAGCTGCCGGAAGGTTTTCAGCGGTCGGAGTTTCTGCTCGAGCACGGTTTTATAGATATGATTGTCCACCGCAGAGACCTTCGCAGCGAGGTAGCACGGCTTATAGATTACTGCAAAAAGTGATTTTTACAACATCGTACGTTTTATAAATAGTTGCGAAATCTTTCCTTTAATTTTCATCTAAAGATTCGTATAATTCTTTACTGTTTTTCAGGTGGAGCTTATTTATGGGCTATTTTCGTGAAAATATTGAAAGGGCGGAGGGGTACCGGCCGGGATATCAGCCCTCCTTCGCCGAGGCTACGGAGGGCAGGCCTAAAGCGGCTGACGTGGTAAAGCTTAATACCAATGAAAATCCCTATCCGCCCTCGCCGCTTGTATTAAAGGCGATAGCGGAAATAAAGGCTGAACAGCTACGCAGGTACCCCGACCCGGCGGCTGATATGTTCAGAAAAGCTGCGGCAGAGGTTCACGGAGTAAGACTCGAAGATATTATGGCCTGTAACGGCGGAGACGAACTATTAAGTATGGCAATACGCGCGTTCTGTGATGATGGGCGGGCGGTAGCGTACCCCGTGCCGACATATTCACTCTACCCGGTACTTGCGAACCTGCAGAACTGCAGGGCAATCGAGGTTCCGTTCGACGATGAATTTAACCTGCCGGCAGGGCTTGTCAAGAGTAAGGCGGCGTTGACGATTGTGTGTAATCCCAATGCGCCGACGGGCAGCTTCATAAGCGTCGCCGAGCTGGCATCGGCGGCAGACGAGATGAAAGGTGTTCTATTGATTGACGAGGCCTACGTCGATTTTGCGGAAGAGAACTGTACGGGATTGGTTAAAGAATTCGATAACGTGATAATCCTTCGCTCGCTGAGCAAGGGCTATTCACTTGCGGGGCTTAGATTCGGATATGCGATGGCAGATAAGGGATTGATAGAGGGATTGATGAAGCTTAAGGATTCATATAATGTCGATGCGGTTGCGACTGCAGCAGCGACGGCTGCCATTAAAGACCAGCAGTATTTTAAGGGCAATGTCGAAAAGATTAAGGCGGAGCGGCAATTTTTGACAGAGCAGCTTCGCTCACTCGATTTTGTAGTACCGAGAAGCTTTGCGAATTTTATACTTGCCGAGAGCAGGAAAATCCAGGCTGATATTCTATTCGAGAAATTAGAGCAGCGAAATATATATGTGCGGTACTGGAAAGTGCCGGCCCTCGAGGATAAGCTGAGGATAACGGTTGGCACGAGAGAGCAGAATGAAAAATTGCTTTCGGCGATTAAGGAAATTTTATCAGGATAAGGGGCTTTTTATGGCAAAGAGAAGCGCACAGATTCAAAGAAAGACAAAGGAGACACAAGTTCTTGTCGAGCTTGATTTAGACGGGGCAGGCAAATACGAGATAGATACGGGAATCGGTTTTCTCGACCATATGCTTACACACCTGAGTAAGCACGGCAAAATCGATTTGACTGTAAAGGCCAAAGGCGATTTAAACGTCGATGCTCACCATACAATAGAGGATATAGCGATATGTTTAGGCCAGGGACTGACAAAGGCGCTCGGTGACAAAAAAGGTATAGCGAGATACGGACACAGCTCGGTGCCGATGGAAGATGCGCTGGCAAATGTGAGTGTCGATTTGTCCGGCAGAGCCAACTTTATTTATAATGTTAATTTCAGAACGGAAAAAATAGGAGACTTCGACGTCGAGTGCCTCGAAGAGCTTCTGCGAAGCTTTGCCAATAATGGTGCGTTTAATTTGCACGTGAACGTGCCTTACGGCACGAACAGCCATCATATTGCAGAGGCGATTTTCAAGGGATTGGGTCAGTCGCTGGCGGCGGCGGTAAAAATCGTCGGAGACGATATACCCAGCACGAAAGGGATCCTTTAAAAGGGAAAAGGGAAAAAGTAAAAAAAGATGGTTGAAGAGCATGACCACGAGTACAGAGCAGGTATCGGCAGCGATATACATAAGCTTGCCGAAGGCAGGCGTCTGATGCTGGGCGGCGTTCAGATACCGTACGCGCAAGGTCTCTTAGGACACAGCGACGGTGATGTTGCGCTGCATTCGGTAATAGACGCTATGCTGGGAGCGGCAGGAATGGGCGATATAGGGACATTATTTCCCGATACCGATGAGAAATTCAAAGGTATCGACAGCAAACGACTTGTTCTCGAAGTAAGAGATAAACTGGCAGAGCAGCGCTGGCTGATAGCTAACGTGGATGTGATAATCCATATTGAAAAACCGAGACTCGAGAAATTCAAGGGACAGATTAAAAGATGTATCGCATCACTTCTGGGAATAGACTTTAATGCGGTAAACGTAAAGGCCAAGACGAACGAGGGGCTCGGGCC
>CAYNDE010000209.1:0-3400 GCA_964395535.1 uncultured Pirellulales bacterium | reverse complement strand
CAGCTAAGAGCCAGTGACATCCACGTCCATCCGTACGAGGCGAAAATCCAGATTCGTTACCGTATCGACGGCATTCTCTACGATACGCTCAGCCTGAACAGGAATGTCCTGCCATTGATTGTTTCGCGTATCAAGGTTATGGCTGGTATGGACATCGCCGAGCGGAGAATGCCCCAGGACGGCCGGTGCAGCGTACGGCTTGGCCAGAGAGAGGTCGATTTGAGAGTCAGCACTGTTCCGACCAGCTATGGGGAAAGAAGCGTCCTGCGACTGCTTGACAAAAGCACAGGCCTGCTCGGGCTGAACGAGCTCGGCCTCGGGAACGAAGACCTCGAAAAATTCGACGCTCTGCTGAACAGGTCTCACGGCGTCATTTTTGTCACCGGGCCGACCGGAAGCGGAAAAAGCACTACTCTTTATGCCTGTCTTAACAGGATAAATTCCGCTGAAAAGAACGTTATGACTATCGAAGACCCAATCGAATATCAGCTTGAAGGTATCAGCCAGATGCAGGTCTCAGCAAAAAAGGGTATGAATTTCGCAAACTCATTAAGGCACGTTCTCCGCCAGGACCCCGATGTCATAATGGTCGGCGAGGTTCGCGATGTCGAAACCGCGCGTATGGCAATCCAGTCCTCGCTAACAGGCCATCTCGTGTTCAGCACACTTCACACCAATGACTCCGCCGGAGCAATAACTCGATTGCTCGATTTGGGTGTCGAGCCATACCTCGTCAGCTCTTCGCTAATAGCCGTACTGGCACAGAGGCTTGTCAGAAAAGTCTGCCCGGACTGCACACAGCATATTGAACCGACAGAGCACCAGCTCAGAGAGCTCGGCCTCGGTGATATCCAGCCGGAGCAAAAAGCTAAATTCGTTACCGGAACCGGATGTGATAAATGTTTTCAGACAGGCTATCGCGGCAGAACCGGCGTTTACGAGCTGATGTTAATAAACGAAGAAATTCAGGAGCTAATCTATAAAAGGCAAAGTGCCGGAGTAATAAAGAGGACCGCACTCGATGCGGGACTGAACACCCTGAGAATGGATGGTGTCAGAAAAGTCCTTGATGGTATTACAACGGTGTCGGAAGTCCTCAGGGTAACCCAGACTGATATTATGTAACAGGTAAAGGTAAAAAAAGCAGAAAGCATTACGGATTATAAATTATGCCGAGATACCACTATACAGCTATAGCAGCAGGTGGCAGAAAAAACAAGGGTACCATTACCGCCGAGAGCTCTTACGCTGCAAGACAACAGCTAAGGGTCCGCGGCATACATCCTACCAACATAACAGAGCTTGGCTCTAAAGCCGAAGCCAAGGCAACGATACTTTCTTTTTTGTCGAGAACAAGCAAAACTCAAATTATTGATTTCACAAAGCAGATGGCTACCCTGCTCAACTCCGGTATCAAGCTGACCGAGGCTCTCTCTGTCCTCACTCTGCAAACATCGGACCAGAGGTTCAAAAACGCTATTGTCGATATACGTGACAGAGTTGTTACTGGTGAGTCTTTTGCTGATGCAATCAAGGATTATACCGATTATTTTGACATCATTTATATAAGTATGGTTCATGTCGGCGAAGTTACGGGTACACTGGCGGGCAGCTTCTCTATTATCGGCAACTTTATGGAAAAAAGACAAAAAGTCGAGTCGAAAGTCATAACCGCAATGATTTATCCGATTGTTTTAATTATCTTTTGCCTCATCGCCGTAATTGTACTGACTTCCTTCGTCATCCCGAAAATAGGCAATCAAATCCAGCAGGCCGGCCAGCAGCTGCCCTGGATTACAAAGCAGTTAATGAGTGTGGGATACGTCCTTACAAGTCTTTGGCTGCTGCTTGTAATCGCCGTAATTGTAACAGCCGTATGGGTGGTAAAAAAATTCGTAAAAACCGAACGTGGAGCGTTCTTGAGGGACAAATTCCTTTTGTCTTTGCCTGTTTTTGGGCCGCTGATAAAACAGAGGGTCGTTGCGCGTTTCGCTTCGACGCTTTCTACTCTTCTGAGTTCAGGCCTGAGTATGGCCGAATCCCTTCGCGTCGTCGCGGAGGTTACCGGCAACAGCATTATGAAAGATGCCGTCCGGAAGGCCCGTGAGAGAATCCTCGCCGGCGCCGATATAGCGACACCTTTGCGGGACAGCGGTGTCATCGACCCGGCTATCGCTCATATGGTAACTGTCGGTGAGAAAAGCGGTGAGCTCGAAACTATGCTCAAAAATATCAGCGAAAACCTCGAAGCTTCCACTGACATCGTCATCGAAAGGCTTAGCGCTGCCGTTGAGCCCCTTATAATTATAATTATGGCTGTGATAGTCGGCACTATCGCTTACGCAACAATATTACCAATACTTAAAATTTCAGCAATAAAGTTTTAAATATATCTGTCATACGCTTTTTATGGAGTCTTAAAAATTATGAAAAAACGAACACACAAAAAAGCTTTTACAATGGTTGAACTTATGGCTGTCCTTATTATCATTGGTTTGCTCGCTACTCTTGTGGGAACTCAGGTGCTCAGACAAATCCATGAAGCGAGGATTGCAACCACAAAGTCGAACTTAAAAACTTTGCACGCCGCTGTAATCCATTTCAAAATGGATACCGGCAGATTCCCGACAGAAGAAGAGGGACTCTTTGCGCTTATTGAGCAGCCGGCTGACGTCGAAAATTACGCCGAAGGTGGTTATCTCGAAGAAACTGATATACCAAAGGACGGCTGGAAACATGAGTTTATTTTTGAGCTGGATCCCGAAAGCGGAAAACCTTTCGTTGTCAGAAGCGCCGGTCCGGACGGCGAAGAATACACCGAAGATGATATGCTCAGCACAGATGCAAATTAAGCAAAGAATAGTACGGTTTTTCAATCCGGCAAAGGCGGCAATACTAAAATGCTGAAAATAAAAAAGCATAAATTAAAGAACCTGGCTTGCCGCAGGCTCGCTTTTACAATGACGGAGATTATAGTTGTTATTGTCATTGTTGCTCTGTCGGCGGTGGTGGTACAGCTAAATGCTTTCAATATTTTTAGAAAAAACACGTTCAAGGCACAGGCTCAGGAATTTGTCGATGCTGTGCAAACCGCGGCGAATGCCGCCGCTCAAAGTGACAGAAGATACGAAATTATAATCGATATCACCGAACAAAAATATACCCTCAGAGAAATCACTTCCCCTGATTTAACCGAAGTTCTTGATGAGGAAATTATCCTCGAAAAATACTTTAGCAGTAATTGCGCTTTTGAATACGTTATTTTTGATGACCTTATTGCAACCGACGCCGAGCACCAGATTGCAAAGTTTCGCGCAGGACACGCGGGCTGGCAAAACGGCGGAAAAATTGTCCTGCTTGATGAAAATGATAATCCTTATTCTGTTATCGTTAACCGCTT
>CAYNDE010000208.1:2051-3421 GCA_964395535.1 uncultured Pirellulales bacterium | reverse complement strand
TATGAGCAGGTGACGGCAGAAGCAGTTCCGGTTTGACAGGATTGATATTTTAAGAAGGAGCTTTATGGCGTCGGTTTGTTTTTATTTTCAGGTTCATCAACCCTTACGATTACGACATTACACGGTATTTGATAAAGGTCACCATTATTTTGACGACTATAAGAATTATGGCATATGCAGGAAGGTTGCACATAAGTGCTACCTTCCCACCAACCGTCTTCTTCTTGAGCTGATAAGAAGATATGACGGCAGATTCAGGATTGCCTACAGCGTAACTGGTGTTTTGTTAGAGCAGTTTGAAAATTATGCGCCCGAGGTGATGAGCACATTCGATGCTCTTGCGGAGACGGGGTGTGTGGAGTTTCTGGCGGAAACTTACTATCACAGCCTGAGCTTTTTATACTCACGTGAGGAATTTGCCGAACAGGTCAGGATGCACAGCGACAAGATTGAGTTTCTTTTCGGCCAGAGGCCTCGAGTATTCCGAAATACCGAGCTTATTTATAATAATGAGCTTGCTTCTTTTATAGAGTCGATGGATTGCTTTGACGGGATACTATGCGAAGGCGCGGACCATATATTAGGTTCACGGAGCCCGAATTTTGTCTATAGACCCAAAGGGACCAGCAAGCTTAAACTGCTTCTAAAGAACTACTCGCTCAGCGATGATATAGCGTTCAGGTTTTCGAATCGCCACTGGTCTCAGTGGCCTCTGACAGCGGATAAGTTTGCCGGCTGGATAAACGATGTTAACGGCAATGGTAACGTAGTGAACCTGTTTATGGATTACGAGACATTCGGTGAGCATCAATGGGAGGATACGGGGATATTCAATTTTGTCAGGCATCTTCCGGAAAAGATTCTGCAGCACCCCGACAATGATTTCAAGACGCCGAGTGAGGTGATTGACTCCTATGATTCGTTCGATACGATAGATGTTCCGCACATTGTAAGCTGGGCGGATACCGAGAGGGACATTTCGGCCTGGGTCGGCAACGCGATGCAGTCCAATGCTATTTATGAACTTTACCGGATGGAAGGACAGATAAAAGAGACCGGCGACAGGAAGATACTCGAAGACTGGCGCAAACTTCAGACGTCGGACCACTTTTACTATATGTGCACGAAATACTTCGCCGACGGTGATGTTCATAAGTATTTTAATCCGTATGATTCACCTTATGATTCCTATATAAACTTTATGAATATACTTGGCAATCTTAAGCTGCGATGCTTAAAGATTCTAAAAGGTGGAAGACCGGATGCGGGGGTGCTGGCAGGGCAGGTATGAGATGCGAGCTTGTGACGGGTGGTGATTTACAGCCTGCCGGGTGAGAATACAGATTTTGTTTTTTATACAGCCGTTGCTT
>CAYNDE010000208.1:0-1951 GCA_964395535.1 uncultured Pirellulales bacterium | reverse complement strand
ATACATTACAGAGACACAGCAACACGGAAGCAACTTGTATACCAACGGGGGGAACGAGCTTCGAGGAATTGTTGAATAAGGAATGGCTTTTAACTAATAAAAGGGGTTCATACGCATCATCAACTATTGCCGGCTGCAATACGAGAAGGTATCACGGACTGCTGATTGGAGCACTGTCGCCACCGGCAGGCAGAGTAGCGGCATTGAGCAATTGCCTTGAGACTATTCGGTCTGGTGACAGAGAAATAAATCTTTCAAGCCTTGAATTCGACGTGAAGTTTGTGCCTGAGAGCTGCCAGCCGGTGCGTTTTCGTCAGGACATCGGCGTTCATTTTGACTATAAGTTCGAAGGTATTGGGTTGACCAAGTCATTATATCTACTCCGTGACTTTGATACGGGGGCGCTGGTTTATGATTTTCTTGGCTTGTCGAGCGGTATTGAGTTTGAATTAAGGCCGTTTATTAATTTGAGGGATTATCATTCACTGCAGAAAAGTAGTGCGTCGATTTTTTCGGAAAGCTTCAGGGGCGGTTTGCTAATTCGAAATGATGTTCCACAGGCGTGTGAATTGTTTTTGAGCTGTCCCGGTATGAGTTTTAATGCGGATGAGCAGTGGTGGTATAATGTATTATATCGTAAGGAGCGTGAACGCGGTCAGGATTTTACGGAGGATTTGTGGACGCCGGGTGTGTTTAAGAATTTTATCGATTCACCTCGAAGGATAGTTTTTTGGTTCAGCCTTAAGGGGGCAGGGGAAAAAAACAATAAGAGTCTTCTATATTTTACAGGTGCAGAGCTCGAGAGTGAGTTTACGGGTATGCGCAAACATCAGGAAGATATAAAGGGGAGGTCAAAAATCTGTGGAGGTGATGATGTTTTTGAAAAGCTTTGTCTGGCGGCGGATAAGTTTGTTGTAAAGCGTTCTGATGCTGATGGGCGTGAGCAGTGGACGATACTGGCTGGTTTTCCGTGGTTTTGCGACTGGGGCAGGGATGCTTTTATTTCGCTGCCGGGGCTTTTACTTTCCACGAGCAGGTTCGAAGAAGCCAAATCGGTCCTTTTGACTTTTGCACAGGCTGAGGATGGGGGGATGATAGCGAATTATTTCGATGAGCAAAGCAACAGGGCGGAGTTTAACAGTATAGATGCCTCATTGTGGTTTATTCATTCGGCGTTTCAGTATCTTAAGAGCAGCGGCGACGATGAGACGTTCGGTGAGCATCTTTTGGGCGTGATTTGCCGGATAGTCGATTGTTATAGTCAGGGTACGCGGTACGGGATACGCTGTGACGAGGACGGCCTTGTCCGGGGCGGTGATGAGAATACGCAATTGACATGGATGGATGCCAGATTCGAGGGAGTAAGTTTTACGCCTCGTTACGGCAAGGCGGTTGAGGTTAACGCATTGTGGTATAACTGCCTTTGCTATCTTGCGAAGTATTACGAGAAGAAAAATGCACAGTTGGCAGGGCGTTACAGGGTGATGGCTGAAAAATGCGAAGAAAGTTTTAAGAATTTATTCTGGAACCAGGTGACAGGTTATCTTAACGATTGTATTTTACCGGACGGCAGGATTGACAGCAGCTTGCGTGCGAACCAGATATTTGCAGTATCACTGCCATTTTCACCTCTGGAAGAGTATCAGGCAAAAAGTGTGGTTGATGTTGTAGAAAGCAGACTGCTGACACCATACGGTCTTCGCAGTCTTGACACTCTTGACAGCAGATACAAAGGGATTTATAGCGGCTCGGCCCGGCAGCGTGACGAGGCATATCATCAGGGGACGGTTTGGCCTTATCTGATAGGGCCGTTTGTAGAGGCATATCTGAAGGTGAACGGTTTCGAGCCGAGCAGTAAAAAGAAGGCGGCAAAATTTATTGAGCCGCTGCTCGAACATATGAATACAAACGGTTGTATCGGGCAAATCAGCGAGATATTTGACGGCGATGA
>CAYNDE010000207.1:0-3425 GCA_964395535.1 uncultured Pirellulales bacterium | reverse complement strand
TGAACAGCAATCCTGCAACCATTATGACAGACCCGGGGACAGCAGATGTTACTTACGTCGAGCCGATAACCACCGAGGTTGTAGAAAAGATTATTGAAAAAGAAAAACCTGATGCGGTGCTGCCGACACTGGGCGGCCAGACCGCACTGAACGTTACTGTCGAGACCGCAAAGAGGGGCATCTTCGAAAAGCACAAGGTAAAGGTAATAGGCGCAAATATCGAGGCGATTCAAAAGGCAGAAGACAGGCAGCTTTTTAAAAATGCAATGGAAAAAATCGGTCTTGATTTGCCGAGAAGCGGCAAGGCTCACAGTCTTAAAGAGGCAATCGAGGTGGTCAATTATGTTGGTCTTCCGGTGATTATTCGGCCGGCTTTCACACTTGGCGGCACCGGCGGCGGTGTGGCATACAACATAGAGGAATTTGAGCAGGCCGCTCAGAGAGGGCTGGAAGCGAGCATGGTCAGCGAAATACTAATTGAGGAGCTGCTGACCGGCTGGAAGGAATTCGAGCTCGAGGTAATGAGAGACCTCAAGGATAACGTCGTAATTATATGCTCGATAGAAAATTTCGACCCGATGGGTGTGCACACCGGCGACTCGATAACAGTTGCTCCCATTCAGACGCTCACAGACAGAGAATATCAGGCAATGCGTGATGACGCCATTGCCTGTATACGGGAAATAGGCGTGGAAACCGGCGGCTCGAATATACAGTTTGCGGTTAATCCTGATACCGGCAGACGAGTTATTATCGAGATGAATCCGCGAGTCTCACGAAGCTCGGCACTTGCGTCAAAGGCGACGGGCTTTCCAATTGCGAAGATTGCAGCCAAGCTCGCCGTAGGTTATACGCTCGATGAAATACCGAATGATATCACAAAGAAGACACCGGCCTGCTTTGAGCCGACCATTGATTACTGCGTCGTGAAGATACCCCGATTCACATTTGAAAAGTTTCCGCAGGCGAATCCTGAGCTTACCAGCCATATGAAATCGGTCGGTGAGGCGATGGCTATAGGCCAGACATTCAAGGCTGCTCTGCAAAAAGGGCTTCGGTCATTAGAGACCGGCTTCAGTGGGCTGGAAGATTTAAGAATCAAAGTTACGAATGAGCAATTGTATAAAAAATTGAGCAAGCCCAATGCAGAGAGGATACTCTATATAAAACACGCAATTCAAAAAGGCCTGTCAATAGAAGAGATTTACGAGCTGACAAAGATTGACAGGTGGTTCCTGCATAATATCAAACAAATAGTCGACTTCGAGAAAGGGCTCAAAAGCTGTAAGAATATAAGCGATCTCAATTCGACACTGCTAATTAAAGCGAAGCAGTTCGGATTCAGTGACAGGCAATTGAGCAAAATATTAAAAACAGAAGAAGCAACAATACGAGAGCTTCGCGAAAAAAATAAAATCAAACCCGTATTTAAGGCGGTTGATACCTGCGGTGCAGAGTTCGAGGCATTTACGCCCTACTACTACTCGACATACGAAAGCGAAAATGAGAGCGTACGGTCGGAGCGAAAAAAGGTTCTCATACTTGGCGGCGGGCCTAACAGAATAGGCCAGGGAATAGAGTTCGATTACTGCTGCTGTCACGCCTCCTACGCTTCAAAAGAGATGGGCTTAGAAAGTATTATGGTCAATTGCAATCCCGAAACGGTCTCCACAGATTACGACACATCAGATAAGCTCTACTTCGAGCCGCTGACGATTGAGGACGTATTGAGCATATACGAAAATGAACAGCCGGACGGTGTAATTGTGCAATTCGGCGGACAGACGCCACTCAATATAGCAACTGAGCTTGCTAAGGCAGGCGTTAAAATAATCGGGACAAGCCCTGATATGATAGATTTGGCAGAGGACCGTGACAGATTCAGGGCAATGATGGAAAAGCTGAAGATACCAATGCCTCAATCGGGTATGGCAAGTAATCTCGACGAGGCATTGGCTATCGCCGGCAAAATCGGCTATCCCGTAATGGTCAGGCCTTCATATGTGCTCGGCGGAAGGGGTATGGAGGTCGTGCTCGACGAAAATATGCTTCGACAATACGTTAGTGCGGCTGTTGAGATAACACCACAAAGGCCGATTCTGATTGATAAATTTCTCGACAACGCAATCGAAGCAGAGGCTGACGCGGTCAGTGACGGTGAGCAGGTCTTCATACCGTCGGTGATGGAACATATCGAGCTCGCAGGGATTCATTCGGGCGATTCGGCCTGCGTGATACCGCCGGCGACAATACCGCAAAAACACGTAGATACAATCTGTGAATACACCACAAAAATCGCAAAAGAGCTGAACGTCATCGGCCTTATGAATATGCAGTATGCAATAGCAAATGACATCGTTTATGTTCTCGAAGCCAATCCGAGGGCGTCAAGGACAGTGCCTGTGGTATCTAAGGTCTGCGGAGTGTCTATGGCAAAACTCGCAACGGAGCTTATGCTGGGCAAAAAGATTTCAGAGTTAGGGCTTGAGAACAAAAAGATACCGCACTTCGGAGTAAAAGAGGCGGTATTTCCATTCAATATGTTTTATGGTGTAGACCCCCTGCTCGGCCCGGAGATGCGCTCCACAGGTGAGGTACTGGGTCTGGCTGATTCTTTCGCCCTTGCGTACTTTAAGGCACAGCAGGCGACGCAGGTTTCTCTTCCAACCGAAGGAACAGTACTTATAACAGTTAATGAAAAAGACAAAGCAGCTGTTTTAGAGACAGCAAGGAGATTTTCAAAACTCGGATTTAAGATTCTTGCAACGAAAGGTACACATAGCTTTTTCAAATCCAAAGGGATTGAGACAGAACGCATACTGAAAATGCGAGAGGGAAGGCCAAACATCGTCGACGCGATTAAAAACAATCAAATTCAGCTAATAATAAATACACCTCGCGGGAAATTAAGCAAGGCCGATGATTCATACATCCGGACAGCCGCTATTAAATACCGCATACCTTACATTACAACCACGTCAGCGGCGGCGGCGGCAGTAAAAGGCATCGGAGCCAGCAGGACAGACAAAAGCGAAATCAAAAGTCTTCAGGAATATCACGCTTCAATAAAATAAATCATATCATAATCAGCTTTTCTTATTTGACAGATAAGACGATTTCATATAATCTAACCGCCTAAAAACAGGAGTCGGGCAATATTATCTCTGCAGATTAGGTTGAGGAAAAATCACTATGCCTAAACGAGAAGACATAAAGAAGGTAATGATTATCGGTTCCGGGCCTATTATCATCGGCCAGGCGTGTGAGTTTGACTACTCAGGCACGCAGGCCTGCAAGGCACTTCGCAAACTCGGATACAAAATTGTGCTTGTTAACTCAAATCCCGCGACGATTATGACCGACCCCGGAATGGCTGATGTTACGTATATTGAGCCTCTCAATCTGCAGACTATGACAAAGATAAT
>CAYNDE010000206.1:0-3433 GCA_964395535.1 uncultured Pirellulales bacterium | reverse complement strand
TCATCAGAGTCTCACCCACCCTCTCTATTTCTTCATCGGAAAGAGAACCCGCTTCTACCCGTCTCATAGCCTGTTTTTCTAATAGTTTCCTTATCAGCTCTATGAGTGTGAGCACCAACTTAGCTAACCCTTTTTCTACTGTCTTAGGATTGGCATCAATTTTTTTAGGCAGAGCATTCTGTGCTTTTTCTATTTCTTCGATAAATTCTTCGGCTGAATCGGTTTCGACTACTGAGTTCATTATCATATACTATCAACTCCTGCCAAGGCTTGGCACCGGGTTACTTTGTCAAAGAGGTCAGCTTGCTCAGAATCTCTGAGAAGGTCGGACTTTTTCGACAAAACAACAAAGTTATATGGAGGCCATGGGCCGCTGAACAAATACTTAAGACCTAAAGGCCCGCTTTTTATATGCCCAAAGGCTTCCCTGAAATCATTTTCCCTGTCTTTTTCAACTAAATAAACCGCATCTAAAAGCAGATTTTTGGTCTTTAGTTTTTCGAGTTTCTTTTCTGCAGCAAACCTGCTGAAAAATATGTCCATAACTTTAATAAATTTATCTGCTTTTGCTTCGAATTCTTTGTCTATTTTGTATCCTTCAAATTTTTTCTTTATAAATCTTTTGCTGGATGAATTATCTGACTCCAGAATTTTCTGTTCGTCTTTTTTAAGAACCTTTAAGATATTTGCTTTTACTTTATCTGCAGGCCAGATAACTTTAATACCAAATTCGCACTTATTATGGAATCTCTCCAGATTACCTTTAAAATCCCTATAGTAGCTCTGCATCATAGAAAGCAGGCTATCTCTGCCATCGATAATAGTCTGAAACCTCGCCGGCAAAACGGCGAAATTGGCCATAAGCTTTTCTACAACCGCCTCATGTTCTAAAACAGCACCTTCGGTTACATCTTGAATCGGATTTTCTATTTCGCTTATAACCGCCCCTATATCGCAGAAGGGGATGTTATAAACGTTAGAGCCTTTCAATCCGTAAATTGGCTCCTTTATCTGGTCACTGGAATTTATTATGCCATATAAATATAGTTTCATTGCTATTTTGCCTCCTGCATTGGGCTAATAAATGGCGAACCTCTTAATTTTTCCATGGTTTCCACCGAACTGAGCAAAACTTTCAGCCCTAAATATATAAGGTCAACATCGGCCACAGAAATAACCATATCACCTGATATGACTACACCCTTATCCAGGACTCTGTCCAGAATCTCCAAGAGAGTTACCTCTTTCGACTTTACCACGGCATTACTCATTTTGTCCTTTTCCGCTTGAAAGCCCACAGAAGTTATACGGTGGCCATGGGCCGGTACAATCAATAAGAAACCCTATGCCTTCGTAGTGCATTTTCAGGGTATCTACCATATTGTGGAAGTCACCCACTTCATCTTTGTGAACCAAAAAGGCAGAGTTCAGTACCATCTCATCTTCCCTCTCTGTTACTTCTCTCGGCAAAAGCCTGTTTATATGGGCCTCGAAGCTTAATTCTTTTAATAACTCAAAACTTTCCTGACCACATTCATTAATTCTTTCATTTAGTGTTTTTTCTATCAGTTCATCTTTTTTCTTCTTAAGAAAATAGCTCTTGCCCACCGAAGAGAATTTTATTTCGTTCTCGATTTTCAAAATCTCTGCTTCGTCATTACTAAAACTGGTCTTTAGTTTTTCCGGGTTACAATAAATCTTAAGGCCCCATTCCTGCTTGTTTACCAATTTTCTTAAAATTGCCTTAAACTCTTCACCATATTGATCGAGCATTGCCTTCAGGCTGTCATTTGTATTAAACAATGTTCCAAACTTAAAGGGGATCACATCGGTATCAGCCATGACCAACTCTATTATTCTTTCATGCACGCTTGCCTTTGCCTTAACCCACTCGAAATCAGCCATATTTCGTTTTAGCCCTTCTTGGCCAAATTCTTCTTCTTCAACTTTGCTGGCTACCGCATAAAGGCCATTATTGCAAACAAAATAGAGGTTGTCCGCCAAGCCTTCTGTTTCCTTTAGTTCTGGCTCTCTATCCGCAACACAATATAAGTAAACAAGCTGCTGCCTTGTCATCTATATAATCCTTGATAAGTTAGTTTGTTGCTAATGTGTGGCCTTGACGTTCGTAAGATTCAACTTCCAGATTATCGCTTAGCCTGACTTCATAGATGTTTCTGTCCTGTACCTTTGTAGGCAATCCCAGGGACTTCAAGAAAGAATTCTCCTCGTATACCTCTGCCTCTATGTGCCACTCATTGTCAACTTTCGTTGCTCCGATAACCTTTACATCTTTTACATCAAGAGCCTTCTGCAAGAACTCAATAACTATGCCTTTAGCTTCTTCTATACCGGTCATTTTCTATATCTCCTTTTCTTCTGAATTTGTAATAGTATCCAGTCGATCCAAAAGTTCTTTTTCCTTCAGGTCATATTCCTGCTGGCCTATTTCATCCAGTTCAAACTGCAACTGCAATCGCATAAGTTCTTCTTTGATTCGCCCTTTATCAGACAACTCTTTTTGAGCCATATCGCCGAGTTTCTGGCCCATCCATATCACACCCTTTAATGGTGCAAGTAATATACTGTCGATTAAAAACATCTTTAGTAGTCCTCTGTATTAATTGTGATATTTACAAAATTAAACGGAGGAAGTGGTCCTACATACTTAAATGTCACCTTATCGCTATATTTGTCCCCAAGCTGCTGAACTTGCCGGTCAAAATCTGCTTCTTTTTCCTTTTCCACGAAAAAAGCCGCATTAATAATCATCAGTTCGCCATACGTATCGTTTGTTTTAACATCAACTGCCAAGGGCGATAGGGTGTTTATAATATCACCTTTGACAATCTGCCTTTCTTTTTGTAGAGCATCCTGCACCATTTTCCCTATTTCCATACGCTGATAATGAGACTTTTCAGGAGCAATTACTGCAATCTTTTCTTTTAGTAGACGTATATTTTCGTACTTTTCCAAAATATCCTTATAAATCACCCCTTCTTCAAATATTGCTTTAAGACCAAGCTCGGTTTTGTTCTTAATGCCGTCTAACAGGTCTTTAAATCTATCATGCTCTTTTTCCAGTATTCTCTTTACTTTTTCTTCGTCCTCTGCAACTGTGGCAAATCTTACCGGCAAAGCTGTATATTCGGCCATTATCATCTCAATAGCCTTTTCGTGGGCAAGAGAATTATCTCGCGAGACCCGGTATTTCCCAACGGGAGCGTTACTTACCAGCGCAGCCATGCCATTAAAACAAATTGTATGTAGTTGGTCCCCTCGCCCCCCAATACCCAATGGGCCAAAAAACCGTAGCTGACCTGAATTTATGATACAATATATATATTTACCTTCTTTGGTAGCTGTATCCATCTCTATTTTTCCCATTCTTCCGGATATATGACAATATTGACAAAATTAAATACCGGCAAAG